>NZ_BAAAVI010000011.1:118618-160750 GCF_039534445.1 Streptosporangium fragile
CCCGGGCCAGGGCCAGGCACCCGGACCCGCCCACAGCGGCGTCCCGGGCCAGGGCCAGGCACCCGGACCCGCCCACAGCGGCGTCCCGGGCCAGGGCGAACGGCCCCGTGGGAGCGTCCCGGGGCCCGGACTCCACGGGAGCGTCTCCAGGCAGGGCGAACGGCCCGGCGGGAACGTCCCCGGGCAGGAGGAACGGGCCCGCGGGGCGGCCTACGGGGGCGTCCCGCGGGCGCAACGACCGGAGGCCGGGTGGCGGACGCATCGGCCGTGAGGGGCCTGCATCCGGCGGCCTGGCCGATCGCCGCGCTCCTGGTGGGATACCCGCTGTGGTGGGTGCTGGGCTTCGGCGGCCTCTCGGTGGTCGCGGTGGCCCCGGTGATGGCACTCGTGCTGTGGCGCAGGCGGCCGATCAGGGCGCCGCGCGGGTTCGGGCTCTGGCTGCTGCTCCTGGCGGGTTACCTGGTCAGCGGGTTCATGCTGGGCGAGATGCCACCGGACACCTACGGCGAGTTCGGGGCCGGACGGCTGATCGGCTACCTCATGCGCCTGTCCCTGTACGTCTCACTGCTGATCATGGTGCTCTACCTGGGCAACCTGGCGGAGAGGGAACTGCCGCAACTCACCCTGGTGCGCATGCTCGGCACGCTGTTCCTGACGACCGTCGCGGGGGGTCTGCTGGGCGTGCTCGCCCCGCACGCCGAGTTCACTTCGCCGGTCGAGTCGATCCTCCCCGGGTGGATCAGCGGCAACTCCTTCGTCCACAACCTGATCCACCCGACCGCGGCGCAGACGCAGTGGGTTCTCGGTCACCCCTCGCCCCGCCCGGAGGCCCCGTTCGAGTGGGCCAACGCCTGGGGCAGCAACGTCTCGGTGCTGCTGGTCTGGTTCGTCGTCGGCTGGTGGGCGCACGGCGGGCCCCGTAGGCGCCTGGCCGTGGTCCCGCTGCTGGCCCTGGCCGCCGTCCCGATCGTCTACTCGCTCAACCGCGGCCTGTGGATCGGCCTCGGCGTCGCCGTGGCGTACCTCCTGCTGCGCCTGGGCGGGCGGGCCCGCGTCGCGGCCTGCGCGGCGGTCACGGCCGGGGCGCTGGCGTTCTTCCTCAGCCCGTTGCAGGCGATGGTGGCCCAACGGCTGGAGAACCCCCACAGCAACGACATCCGGGCCTTCACCGTGTCGGAGACCATCGCCGCGGCGAGCACCTCGCCGCTGATCGGCTACGGCAACACCCGCAGCGCCCGGGGCAACCACCGGACGGTCACCACCGGCAAGACCGACTGGTGTCCCACGTGCGGGCACCCTCCGCTCGGAGGCGACGGCCACCTCTGGCACCTGATGATCACTCAGGGCTTCACCGGGGCCGCGCTCTACTCGGCCTTCTTCGCCGGGGCGGCCCGCCGCCACTGGCGCGACCGGAGCCCGATCGGCATGGCGGGGGTCCTGGTCATGATCCTCACCCTGCTCTACATGTTCGTCTACGACGGGCTGGTCACCCCGCTCAGCCTGTATCTCATCTCGTTCGCGCTCCTGTGGAGGAACTCGATGGCGAGCACGACCGCATGAACGACGCCCGCGCCAGGCTGCGCTACCTCGACCGGACGATCGGCCTGCTGTTCCCCGGTCCCGGTGAGCCACGGCCCTACACCCTGCTCCCCCACCGGCTGATGCCCCGCAGGCTGGTGCCGAGGGCATGGTGGCACCCCGCCGGTAGGGTCACCGTCCCGGCGGGGCGGGACAGCATCGAGACCTACCTGAGCGAGGCGCTCGGCACCCCCGTCCGCGTCACACTACACGTCCGCCCGGCCCGGCGGGCCAACCGCAAACCCGTCCTCCAGGCGCGCGGTCCCGAGGGGACCGTCGCCTTCGTGAAGATCGGTGACACCGACCGGACCCGCGCGCTCGTCGCGCACGAGGCGCGTACGCTCGACCTGCTCGCCGGGGTGCCGCTGAAGAGCGTCGTCGCACCGGTGGTGCTGCACCACGGTTCCTGGCGCGGCCTGTCCGTGCTCGCGCTGGCGCCGCTGCCCGTACGGCGCGGCCGGGTCCCCGGCGACCTGCTCTCCGACGCGGTCGGCGAGATCGCCCGCCTTCCCGGCCACCCCGCCCTGCCAGGACCGGTCACCGGCGAGCTCACCGGCGAAGGCCCGCGCTCCGGAAGGCGGCCGGTCGCGGGCCCGCGCCCCGGGGAGGGGTTCGCCTGGCACGGCGACCTCGCCCCGTGGAACATCGCACCCGGGCCCGACGGACGGCTGCTGGTCTGGGACTGGGAGCGGTTCGGCACCGGGGTCCCCCTGGGCTTCGACGCCGTCCACCACTTCTTCCACCGCGCCCTGCGCCGGACCGGTCCGCTCGCCGCCGCCGAGGCCTGCGTGGCGCAGGCCCTGCCCACCCTGGCCCCGTTCGGGCTGTCGGCCGCCGAGGCCCGGCTGACCGCGGTGCACTACCTGATCACGCTGGCCAACCGGTACGCCGCCGACGGCCACAGCCCTCTCGGCCCGCCGGAGCTCTGGCTGAGCCCCGTCGCCGACCGCCAGGAGGTCCTGCTGTGATGCCCGCGCTGAAGCGTTACGCGCACGCCGTGTCATGGACCGCGGGGCGCCTCACCTCGGGGAGGCGGGTGCTGCCCGCGTTCCTGATCATCGGGGCGCAGCGCTCCGGCACGACCTCCCTGTACCGGGCGCTGGCCCAGCACCCGCTGATCCTCAAGCCCGTCCTGCGCAAGGGCGTGCACTACTTCGACCTGGCCTACGACCGGGGCCTGCCCTGGTACCGGGCGCACTTCCCGCTGCGGCCGACCGCCGCCCGGCTGGAGCGCAGATACGGTTACCGCCCCCAGGCGTTCGAGTCGTCGCCCTACTACCTGTTCCACCCGCTGGCCGGTCCCCGCATCTCCGTCGACCTGCCCGGCGTGAAACTGATCGTCCTGGTCCGTGACCCGGTCGAGCGGGCCTTCTCCGCTCACGCGCACGAGCTGGCCAGGGGCTTCGAGACCGAACCCGACTTCGCCCGAGCCGTGGAACTGGAGGAGGAACGCCTGGCCGGGGCGGTGGAGGCCCTGGTCACCTCGCCGTGCTCGACGAGCACCGCCCACCGCCACCACGCCTATCTGGCCAGGGGCCGTTACGCCGAGCAACTGGCCCGGTTGGAGCCGTTGGTCGGGCGGGAACGGATCCTCGTCCTCGACAGCGGGCGATTCTTCACCGAGCCGGAGACCGCCTACGACCGGGTTCTGGCCTTCCTCGGGCTGCCGCACATCGGCACCCCGGTCTTCGAGCGGCACAACGCCCGGCCCAGGCCCGCGCCGATGCCCGACACACTCCGCCGCGAACTGTCGCGCCGTTTCGAGGAGGACGACGCCCTGCTGCTCTCCTGGCTCGGCGCGGAGCCCTCATGGCGGTGCTGACCCGGTTGCCGCCCCAGCCGCTGAACCGGCTGCTGAACCGGCTGAGAGAGCGGCTGCTGACCCGGCTGAGGGACCTGGCACGGACGGCCGGGGCCGCGCGGAGCGGGGTGACGCGAAGCGGGGCGGCGGGGCTGGCGGGGGCGGGGGTGGCGGCCATGGCGCAGTTCTCGCTGGTCGTGGTCGTCACCAGGGGCACCGCGCCGGAGACCGCCGGCGCCTTCTTCGCCGCGACCGCCCTGTGCCTGACGGCCGCCGCCGTCCTGCGACTGGACGCCGGTAACGGCCTGGTTCACGTCATCGCCCGTACCCGGCCGTCCGGTCACCGCCCCGCCCCGGGCCGCCACGGATCCGACCGCCCCATGCCTGCGTACCACCTGTCCGGATACATCCGCGCGGCGCTGCTCCCGGTCGCGGCGCTCTCGCTGACCGTGGGGGTGGTGGTGACGCTCACCGCCGCCGATCCCGCACTGCGGGTGCTGGCGGTGGCCCTGCCCTTCCTCGCGTGCGCGGACGTCGTCGTCAGCGCGACCCGCGGGTTCGGCGCGATGCGACCCACCGTGCTGCTGGACGGTGTGTTCCAGCCGGTGGCCCGGCTCGTCCTCGTCGGCGGCGCGGTGCTGGCGGGCGTGACCTCGGTGCCGATGCTCACCGCCGCCTGGGCGCTGCCGTCCCTGCCGGTGCTGCTGCTGGCCTGGCTCTGGCTACGCCGGCGGCCGCTCCGCGCCCCGGACGGACCACACGTGCCGGACGCGCCGCGCATCCCGGACGAACCAAACGTGCCGGACGCGCCGGGCACACCGAGCACGGTGGGCGTGGCACGCGACCTTTGGCGCCATACCTGGCCCCGCTCGCTGGCGGCCGGGATCCAGGCGGTGTTCCAGCGGATGGACATCGTGATCGTGGCGGCGCTCGCCGGACCGGCCGAGGCCGCCGTCTACACCGCCGCCACCCGCTTCAAGATCGTCGGCCAGTTGGCCGGGCAGGGACTGGCACGGGCGGCGCAGCCCCGGCTGGTACGGGCCATGGCCGAGGGCGACCTGCCGCGCGCCCGCGCGCTGTACCGCTCGTCCACCCGCGTGCTGGTACTGCTGACCTGGCCGATCTGGCTGGCGTACGCCGCCGTCGCGCCGTGGCTGCTCGGGGTGGTCTTCGGCGAGGACTACGCCTCCGGAGCACCGGTGGCGCTCGTGCTGGCCGCCACGATGATGCTCGCCACCGCCTGCGGGATGGCCGACGTGGTGCTGACCTCCGCGGGGCACACCGGTTCCAGCCTGGCTCACCTGGCCGCCGCCGTGGCGACCGCCGTACTGCTGGACGTGCTGCTGGTCCCCGGGCTGGGAGCGCTCGGCGCCGCCCTCGGCTGGGCGGGGGGCACGGCGGTCAAGAACCTGCTGCCGCTGTGGCGCATCCACCGCGGCTACGGCCTGCGTCCCTTCGGCTTCCCCGGGCATGCCGCCCCGGCCACCGGGGGGACGCGGTGACGCCCGTGCTGGTGACCGGCCTCCCCCGGAGCGGGACGAGCTGGACGGGCAGGATGCTCACGGCGAGCGGCGAGCTGATCTACGTCAACGAGCCGCTCAACCCCGAGCACCCGCCGGGCCGCTCCCCCGGTGTCCTCCGCGCCGCCGTCACCCACCGCTTCCAGTACATCTGCCCGGACAACGAGCAGGACTGGTTGCCTGCCTTCCGCCGCACTGTCGCGCTCCGCTACGGGTTCCTGGCCGAACTGCGATGCAACCGGTCACCGTACGACCTGGCACGGATGGTCCGCTATGGCACCGCGTTCACGCTGGGCCGGCTGGGCGGGCGCCGGGCGCTGCTGGACGACCCGTTCGCGCTGTTCTCCGCCGGGTGGTTCGCCGAGCGGCTGGGCTGCCGGGTGGTGATCCTGCTGCGCGACCCGGTGTCGTTCGTCGGCAGCTGGCAGCGGCTCGGCTGGACGGTCTCCTTCCACGAGTTCCTCGAACAGCCGCTGCTGATCCGCGACCAGCCCCATCTGGAAGCGTTGCGCCCGCTGGTGGGTTCCCGGGACCGCATCGCCAAGGCCGCGGCCCTGTGGCGGGCAGCCGGGATCACCGCCGCCGGCCTGGCCGCCCGGCATCCCGGAATCCTGCTGGCCCGCTACGAGGACCTGGCCACCGACCCGGGAACGGGCTTCCGGCGCCTGTACGAATGGGCGGGCCTGACGTGGTCTCCCCGCGCCGAGAGCCGCGTCATGCGCGCGTGCACGACGGCCCCCGGCGCCGCCGCCCGGGACGGGGGCGGCTTCGCCTGGAGCGGCCTGTCGCGCACCGCCTACCGGCCGATGGACTCGCGCCGAGCCCTCGTCTCGGCCACCGCCCGGCTGAGCCCTCATGAGGCCCGCCGGGTCAGGGAACTGGCCTTCGCGGCCCCCGATGGCTGGACGGGCCCGGCCGACGGGGAGGGACCGACCGGCCAGGAGAGCCGGGAAAGCCCGGCCGGCTAGGAGAACAGGCCGCGGATGAGGGAGGTGGTGAGGAGCCCGAGGGCGTACGGCGCGTCGTCGACCAGGTAGCGGCGGGCGAGCCTGCCCGGTTCCCCTGCCAGCCGGAAGAGCCACTCCAGGCCGCTCCGGCGCATCCACGCGGGTGCCCGGCGCACGGTACCGGCGGTGAAGGCGATCGCCGAGCCGCAACCGACGAACCAGGTGCCGGGCAGGTCCTTGCGGAGCGCGGCGATGAGCCGCTCCTGCTTGGGGAAGCCCAGCCCGACGAAGACCAACCGGGGCCCGGCCGCGACCACTGCGTCGCGGACCCGGGCGCAGCTCTCGGGGGCGTCCTCGAACCCGTAGGGCGGGGAGTCGACCCCGGCGACGACAAGGTTCGGATAGCGCAGGATCAGCTCGCAGGCGGCCTGCGCGGCCGCGCCGGGTGGTCCGCCCAGCAGGTAGACGGGATAGCGGTAGAAGGCCGCGGCCTCCGACAGGGACCAGATCAGGTCGGCCCCGGTGACCCGGCCGGGCACCGGGGTGCCGAGCAGCCGCGCCGCCCACACCAGCGGCATACCGTCGGCCACGACGAGGTCGGCGCCCTCGACGAGCGCGCGCGCCCGCGGGTCGCGGCCGACGGTCCGGCAGATGTCGACGTTCGGAGTGACGAGGTGCCCGCCCTCACCGCGTTTCAGCGCGGCGACCACGTGGTCGACGATCTCGCTCTCGGTCATCGGATCGATGGCGACGCCCGCCACGTGCACGCGCCTGCGCAGCCGCCTGCGGGTGGCTCGGTCGGGCCGGGACCGGCCGGTCCGGCCCTGCCGGGAACGCTGCCGGGGGATGGCGGGCACGGGCGCCGCCCCGTGACGGGCGGCCGGGGACCCGGGGTCGGCCACGGCCAGGTGATCGGCCGCGAACCTCTGGTCCGTCACCGGCCCGCGGACGGCCGCGAACCCGTGCTCCGCACCGGGCCGGTGCAGACCCGCAGGACGGTCCTCCGTCACAGGCCGATGCCCGGTGCCGGGATGGTGATCTGCCGCGGACCGGGGCTCGGTCACGGGCCGGCGCTCGGTGGTGGGCGGCATCAGATGCCGTGCCCTCGGTGGTGCAGGACGCTGAGCAGGGCGTCGGGCCTGATCAGACCCGCCGCCACCGCGAGCGCGAGAGGCGCTCTTGGCTCGCTCCGGCGGGTGGAGAACGCACGCCAGGCCCAGCGGCCCGCCTCCCGCCGACGGCCGAGGGCGGCGTGGTGGAAGGCAAGCTGGCCGTAGACCCGTGCCGCGCCGCGCGGGTCTACGGCCAGATCGGGGTGCCGGGCGAGCATCCACTCCAGTCCGGCGATGCGGTCGGCCCAGCGGGCCACATACGACGAGCCACCCCAACGCACGCGCACCAGGGGACGGTCGACGTGCACGATCGGATGGTGGGCGGCGGCGCGCAGGGCGAGGTCCCAATCTTCGTTCTGGCCGTGGGGGGCGCTCTCATCCACCCAGAGCCCACCGCGCCGGAACAGGAAGGTCGAGGAGTGCACCATCACCATGCGTGAGCGCACCAGGTGCCCGCGGGTCACCCGGCAGGTGCCGGCCAGGCGGGGGATACGGCGCGAGCCGTACTCGACCTCGATGGAACAGCTGGAGAATCGCGCGTCCGGTTCGGTCGCCAACGCGGCCACCTGGGCGCGGACCTTGCCGGGCAGCCACTGGTCGTCGTCGTCGCAGAAGGCGACCAGGTCGGTGCCGAGCGCCGCGATGCCGGTGTTGCGGGCCCCCGGCAGGCCGGGGGTGAGCCGGTTGGCCATCACCCGCACGCTGCGCGGGGGCGCCTCGTCCGCTCCCGGGACCGAGGGCGAAGGCGGGGAGACGATCAGGTCGGCGAGCTGGCCGGTGACCGGGGCCGGATCACCGCCGTCGACGACCACGACCACCTCGATCAGGCCGGGGTGATCCTGACCGAGCACGGCGAGCACGGCGGCGCGCAGCCGGTCGGGCCGGTGCCCCCGGGTGGGCACCACGACGCCCACGGACGCGTCGGCGCTCACGGACGTCTTCACCCCTACGGCCGATCTCCCGCCCGTCACGGCCGTCGCCACGCCGGCGGACGTCGCCGGGCCCATGGGTGCCATCGGGTCCGTGGGCGCCCACGCGCCTGCGGGTGCCTGCGCACTCGTGGACGTCGTCATGCTCACGGGTGCGTTCACGCGAGCCTCCTTCGGTAGCCATACTTGATCATGAGCGGCCAGGTCAGTGCGGTGACCAGTCGCCGCCGACGGGGCGAGGCGGCGGTGCGCCAGCCGTCGTCCCCGGTCAGCTCGGTGGGCCCGAGCGCGAAACGCATGGGGTTGCCCGAGGCCGTGTGCGCCGTCGAGAACTCGGCGACGCGCCCGGACAGGAAGTCGAGGCGGGGCGGGAGGCCGATTCTGGCGACCAGGCGCCTGAGAGTGGCGGCGGGGGCCTCGATCAGGTCCTCGTAGCGGACCCGGGTGACCGGGACTCCCCGCCGGGCCAGAAGCTCCAGGCTGAGGTTCTCGGCCATCCAGTGGAGTGAGGTGCGGGACGGCGACCAGTGCGTCATCGGACGCCCGTCCTCGGGGCGGGGGACGTGCCGGTGCCAGGAGTGGGCGACGGCGCGGGGGTCGCGGACCACGTGGACCACGTGGACGTCGACGCCGGCCGCGGCGAGGCAGAAGGCCAGCGAGGCGTGCTTGCTGGAGTCGACCACGACCGGGCAGTCGGCGACCTCACCCGCCGCGTCGTACAGGCAGCGGTGCACCCCGACGTACTCGCTCAGCTCAGCGGTGCCGGGCGCCGGCCAGCGGCCGGTGCCCGCCTGCTCCTCGGCCAGGAGCCGGGCCAGGACCGGGATACGCCGGGTACGGTCGACGCGGGAGCGGAGGGCGAGCATCCGGTGGGCCAGTTCCTCGGACCAGCCGCCGAAGGCCCGCTCGCCGACCTTGTGCCAGAAGGGGCACGACCCGAAGGGCTCGCGGCACCCGCAGGACTCGTCCGCCAGCACGCTCCTGGACCACAGGTGGACGATCTCGCCGAGCGGCGCGATGCCGGGGACCTCACCGAGCAGGCGCTCCAGCAGGGTGGTCCCGCTACGGCCGAGGCCGCCCAGGAAGACCACCCGGGCAGGGGACGGACTATCAGACACAGGCACGAATCCTTACCCGATGGATACGGAACGTGCCGAGGCTAGCGCGGAGGGTAATCGTACGGTCAGAGAACGGACAAAGGATCTACCGAGTCGGCACAACAGCGGGGCAGTGCGTCGGATACCACCCGAATCCATCACATTGCACGGCACTCCACAGCGTCCACGCCGGAACGCTGACGGAGAGGCGGCGTAGTGGGGTCCAGGACGCGAAGACAGCGCCGCGGTGGTGCGGGACACGACGGTGGAGCGACGGCATCACGGCGAACCGCCCGTGCCCGCCATCGCACCGCCGCGGGGTGCGCGGCGGGTACGCGGTGACGGACACGGGCGGTCGGACGGAGCGCGTGGGCGGCCGGATGCCACGGACACGGACGGGCGTCACGAACGATCGGACCGCCCCCGGGGAAACGACCCGGCCACCGCGGACACGAACGGGCGTCACGAACGGTTAGGCGCCGCACCCGGAAACGACCCGGCGTTCGCGGACACGGACGATCGGCCGCACCCGGAAACGACCCGGCGTTCGCGGGTGCGGCCGGGAGACCTACTTGGCCTCGACGACCATGCCGGCGCCGACGGTGTTGTTGGTGGCCTCGTCGACGAGGATGAAGCCACCGGTGAGGCGGTTGCGGGCGTAGTCGTCGACGAACAGCGGCTGGGTGACACGGAGCGAGACCCGCCCGATCTCGTTGAGGCTGAGCGACTGGGCCGTCTCGTCCCGGTGGAGGGTGTTGACGTCCAGCCGGTAGTGCAGATCCCTGACCAGGGCGCGGGCGGTGCGGGTGGTGTGTTTGATGACCAGCTTGCTTCTCGGGGCCAGTTTGCTCGCGTCGGTCATCCAGCAGACCATCGCCTCCAGTTCCTGGGCGACATGCGGCTGGTTGTTGGGCCGGCAGATCATGTCGCCGCGCGAGATGTCGATGTCGTCCTCCAGCCGGAGCGTCACCGACATCGGCGGGAACGCCTCGTCGACCGGTCCGTCGAAGGTGTCGATCGAGGCGATGCGCGTGGTCAGCCCGGAGGGCAGGTGCACGACCTCGTCGCCCGGCTTCAGCACGCCTCCGGCGATCTGGCCGGCGTAGCCGCGGTAGTCGTGGAAGGCCGGGTCGGTGGCCCGCTGCGGGCGGATGACGTACTGCACGGGGAAGCGCACGTCGACCAGGTTGCGGTCGGAGGCGATGTGCACGTTCTCCAGGTGGTGCAGCAGGGAGGAGCCGTTGTACCAGGACATGTTCTCCGAGCGCGACACCACGTTGTCACCGTGCAGGGCCGAGATCGGGATGAACGTCAGGTCGGGCGCGTTCAGCTTGGAGGCGAAGGCGGTGAACTCCTCACGGATCTCCTCGAACCGCTCCTGGGAGTAGTCGACCAGGTCCATCTTGTTGACGGCCAGCACCAGGTGCGGCACCCTCAGCAGGGTCGTCAGGAACGCGTGCCGCCGCGACTGCTCCAGCACGCCCTTGCGAGCGTCGATCAGCACGATCGCCAGGTCGGCGGTGGAGGCGCCCGTGACCATGTTGCGGGTGTACTGGATGTGCCCGGGGGTGTCGGCGATGATGAACTTGCGCCTGGGCGTGGCGAAGTAGCGGTAGGCCACGTCGATCGTGATGCCCTGCTCCCGCTCGGCCCGCAGGCCGTCGGTGAGCAGCGACAGGTCGGTGTACTCGGTGCCGCGGTCACGGGAGGTGCGCTCGACGGCCTCCAGCTGGTCCTCGAAGATCGCCTTGGAGTCGAAGAGCAGGCGCCCGATGAGGGTCGACTTCCCGTCGTCGACGCTTCCCGCCGTGGCAAAGCGAAGGATGTCCATCAGAACTGCTCTCCAGAGATCGTACGGCTCTCACTGCGGGGCCGCGCCGGACGTGGTCGGGAAACGCCCGGGGCCGGGCGGCGCCGGGAACCGGTCGGGGAGGCGGGCATCAGAAGTAGCCCTCCCTCTTGCGGTCTTCCATGGAAGCCTCCGAGGCCCGGTCGTCGGCACGGGTGGCGCCACGCTCGGTGATGCGGGTCGCGGCGATCTCCTCGATGATCTCCTCGACCGTCGCGGCGGTCGACTCGACGGCGCCGGTGCAGGTCACGTCACCGACCGTGCGGTAGCGGACCGTCAGCTCCATGAGCGGCTCGTCCTCGTCACGGGAGACGAACTCGCTGTCGGCCAGCAGCATGCCGTCACGCTCGAACACCTTGCGGGTGTGGGCGTAGTAGATCGACGGGATCTCGATACCCTCGCGCCGGATGTAGTCCCAGATGTCGAGCTCGGTCCAGTTGGACAGCGGGAAGACCCGGATGTGCTCGCCCTTGCGGATCTTGGCGTTGTAGAGGTTCCACAGCTCGGGGCGCTGGTTCTTCGGGTCCCACTGGCCGAAGTCGTCGCGGAAGGAGAACACGCGTTCCTTGGCGCGGGCCTTCTCCTCGTCGCGGCGGGCCCCGCCGAAGACTGCGTCGTACTCGTTCTCCTCGATCGCGTCGAGGAGCGTGGTGGTCTGCAGCCGGTTGCGCGAGGCCCGGCGGCCGGTCTCCTCGACGACGCGGCCGGCGTCGATGGAGTCCTGGACGCTGGCGACGACCAGGCGGGCGCCGAGCTCGGCGGCGCGCCGGTCACGGAACTCGATGACCTCGGGGAAGTTATGCCCGGTGTCGACGTGCATCAGGGGGAAGGGGATCGGTGCGGGCCAGAACGCCTTCTCCGCGATGCGGAGCATGACGATGGAGTCTTTACCACCGGAGAAGAGCAGACAGGGACGCTCGAACTCCGCCGCGACCTCGCGCATGATGTGAACGGCCTCTGCCTCGAGGACGTCGAGCTGCGACGTTGTGTAGTCGCGCTGAAGCATCGGACTCTCCTAGCGGGGATTAGCGGTGCAGATCCCGGATTCCAGCGAGCAACGTTGGTGCCAGTCCCGGTAGGGAAACAAGGATATCCGGCAGTGACGGGTCACCTTGGTTGTAGGTCAGCGCCGCGCCGTCGATGCGGCTGGCGTGGGCTCCGGCGGCGAGGGCCACCGCGACGGGCGCCGCGGAGTCCCATTCGTACTGGCCACCGGCGTGGACGTACGCCTCGACCTCGCCGGTGAGCACCGCGGAGATCTTGGCGCCCGCCGATCCGATGGGCACGAGGTCGGCCCCGACGAGGTCGGCGAGGTTGCGTACGAACTCCGGCGGGCGGGTGCGGCTGACCGCGATCCGCGGGCGGGCACCGGCCCGCGGGGCGGGCAGGACAGGGGGCTCGACGGTGGAAAGAGTGCGGCCCTGGGCGGGCAGCGCCACGGCACCGGCCGTCAGCGCACCGCGCTCCCAGAGCGCCACGTGGACCGCCCAGTCGGCGCGACCCTCCTCGGCGAACTCGCGGGTGCCGTCCAGCGGGTCGACGATCCAGACACGCTCGGCCCGCAGCCGGCGGGGGTCGAGCCGTTCCTCCCTGGTCGCCTCCTCGGACAGCACGCTGTCGTCCGGGCGCAACCGCGCCAGCGCCTCCGTGAGGAACAGGTGGGAGGCGATGTCACCCTCCTTGCGCAGCGCGGACGGGTCACCGAAACCCCGCTCCGCCCGCAGGGCCGCCAGCTTCTCACCGGCCGTCGTCGCCAGTTCCGCGGCGAGTGTGTGATCGTCGCGAACGGTCATCAATATGCTCCAGCTCCTCGCGCGACAGCCGACCAGGTCTTCCAGAGAATCTGCAGGTCCAAGGTGAGAGACCAGCTCTCCACGTAACGCAGGTCCAACCGTACCGATTCCTCCCACGACAGATCCGACCGGCCGCTCACCTGCCACAGGCCCGTCATACCGGGCCTGACCAGCAGCCGGCGGCGGACGTCGTCACCGTACCGCGCCACCTCCTCGGGCAGCGGCGGCCGGGGCCCCACCAGTGACATGTGGCCGAGCAGCACGTTGATGAGCTGGGGCAGCTCGTCCACGGAGTGGCGGCGCAACCAGGCGCCGATCGGGGTCACCCTGGGATCGTTGCGGATCTTGAAGAGCACGCCCTCGCCGTCGCTGCACAGGTCGATCTTCCATTGTTCGGCGTCGGCGCGCATCGTCCGGAACTTGTACATCGTGAACTCGGCGCCGCCGCGGCCCACCCGGGTCTGCCGGAAGAACACGGGCCCGGGGCCGGAGGCCCGCACGGCCACGGTCACCCCGGCCAGCAGCGGCAGCAGGACGACCAGCAACAGCCCGGCCCCGACCCGGTCGAACAGGTTCTTGACCACCTGGCGCAGGCCGGAGATCTCAGGATGGTCGACGTGGAGCAGCGGCAGCCCCGCCGCCGGGCGGATGGTGATCCGCGGCCCGGCCACCTCCATCAGCGCCGGGGCCACGATCAGGTCGGTGTCGGTCTTCTCCAGCCGCCACGCCAGCCGCCGCAGGGCCACCCCGTCCATCTCGGGGCAGGCCAGGACCGCCACCGTGTCGGCGGCGACCTGCCCGACCACGAGCGGGACGTCGGAGAAGTCGCCCAGCACCGGGACACCCTCCACATCGCCCATGCCGTCATGCGGCGCGCAGGCGCCCACGACCTCCATTCCGTGGTACCGCTCCCGGCGGAACCGGCGGACCAGCTCGGCGACGGCCGCCCGATGGCCCACCGCCACCACCCGCCGCATGCACCTGCCCCGCGCCCGCCTGCGGTGCAGGGATCGGCGCAGGGCGTAGCGCGCCAGGAGGGTGAGCAGCGTGGTCAGCGGGATCGCCAGCACCACGTAGCCGCGGGCCACCTCCGTCTTGGTGAGGTAGGCGCCGACGGCGAGGGCGGCGGTGAGCATGAAGCCGCAGTGCAGGACGCGCCGGAACTCCTCCGGGCCCAGGCCGATGAGGCGCGGCTCGTACGCGCGGTTCAACGCGACGGTGCAGACCCAGGCGACCGGCAGGATCGCGCTCGCCACGACATACGGGGCGACATAAGGAGTAACCTCGCCGAATCGAACGAACAGCGCCAGCACGCCGGCCAGGGCGGCACAGCCGGTATCGGCGGCGACGGCCATCATCCTGTGCCCCCGCACCCAGCCGGGCGCACGCCGACGGGCGGCCGGTGTGACACCGGGCACCGATCGGACGGCTGTCACGTCGCGCACGTTCTCCCCCTGAGTGACCATTCGCGTACGCACAGTCATCGAATGGTAGCGGCAGACAGGAAGGCACGCACGTTGAAGACCGAAACGTATATCTCTGTGGATATCGAAGCCGACGGCCCCATTCCGGGGCCGTATTCGATGGTGAGCTTCGGAATGGCCGTGGCGGGACGCATGACCGGGAAGGTGTTCGAACCCGTCGATCCGGAGTCCCACACGTTCTACGCCGAACTACGGCCGATCAGCGACGACCACGTGCCCGAGGCACTGGCCGTCAGCGGGCTGGACCGGGACACGCTGATCCGCGAGGGACGCGACCCGGCCGAGGCGATGCGCGAGGCCGCGGCGTGGATCCGCGAGACGTGCGGCACCAGCTCACCAGTGCTGGCCGCCTACCCGCTCTCGTATGACTGGATGTGGATCTACTGGTACTTCATGCGCTTCGCGGGCACCTCGCCGTTCGGGCACTCGCGCTGCGTCGACCTCAAGACGCTGTACGCCGCCAAGGCGGGCGTGCCGATCGGCTGGGCCACCAAGCGGCAGATGCCGCGGCACCTGCTCTCCCAGCGGCCGCACACCCACAACGCGCTCGACGACGCGATCGAACAGGCGGAGCTGCTGCAGAACCTGATGGCCTTCGGCCGACCGCCCGGGACCTGATCGGCCGGGCCGGCCGGTGCCGTCTGCGTCCGGTCCGCTACCTGGGAGGCCCGGAGATCTTGAGGTCGCCGGCGTGGAAGGTGTTCTGGGTCTGCTCCAGGCCCACCTTGATCAGCGACTCCACCACGTCGGCGGCACGGTCGACCAGGAAGGCGAGGTCCTTGCGCTCGGCGGTGGCGAAGTCCCGCAGGACGTAGGCCGCGGCGTCCATCCGGCCGGGCGGACGGCCGATGCCGAACCGCACCCGGAGGTAGTCCCTGGTCGCGAGCGACTTGGTGATCGACTTAAGCCCGTTGTGGCCGTTGTCACCGCCGCCCAGCTTGGCCCTGAGCGCACCGTAGGGGATGTCGAGCTCGTCGTGGACCACGAGCACGCGAGCCGGGTCGACCTTGTAGAAGTCGGACAGGGCTTTGACCGGACCGCCCGAGAGGTTCATGTACGAGAGCGGCTTGGCCAGCACCGCGGGAACACCCGCCAGACGGCCCTCCAGCACCTCGGCCCGCGACCTGTGCGCCTTGAAGCGGCCGCCGACCCGGGCGGCGAGCTCGTCCAGGACCATGAAACCGGCGTTGTGGCGGTTCCCGGCGTACTCCGGCCCGGGGTTCCCCAGGCCCACGACCAACCAGCGGTCCACGGTCGGCATCCCTTCCCGCGCGCGTCAGGATCACATGCGCGTCAGGGCGGTCCGGTGGTGGACCGCCCTGACATATCCGGCGAAGAACTACTCGGCGGCCTCGGCGGCCCCGGCGGCCTCACCCTCGGCGGCCTCGGCGGCCTCACCCTCGGCGGCCTCGGCGGCGGCCGGAGCCGCGACGACCAGCACGATCGTCTCGGGGTCGGCGACCAGGGTGGTGCCCCGGGGCAGCTTCAGGTCGCCGGCGGTGACGTGGGCGCCGACCTCCAGGCCCTCGACGTCGACCTCGACGCCCTCGGGAATGTGGGTGGCCTCGGCCTCGACCGAGACGGAGACGAGCTGCTGGTCGAGGATGCCGTCGGCGACCTCACCGGTCACGGTGACGGGGATGTCGACGGTGACCTTCTCGCCGCGCTTGACCAGCAGCAGGTCGACGTGCTCCAGGAAGCCCTTGATCGGGTCACGCTGGACGCCCTTGGGCAGCGCGAGCTCGTCGACCGCGCCCTGGAGGCGGATCAGCACGTTCGGCGTGCGCAGGGCGAGCAGGAGCTCGTGGCCCGGCAGCGACAGGTGCCTGGGCTCCGTGCCGTGCCCGTAGAGGACGACGGGCACCTTGTGCTCGCGACGGATCTTGCGGGCGGCGCCCTTGCCGAACTGGTCGCGGAGCTCGGTGTTGATGACGACTTCGGACACGGCGGATCTCCTAGGGATCTTCGACGACGGGAAAGGTGCGTTCCCCCTCACCCGCCCTAGCGGAAGGCGTTACGAACGCACGCAACCTGAACAGCCTACAGTGTTTATGGCGACGCTGGCGCGTCGCGGTTCGGACGCTCTGACCCGGCTGTGTTTATGGCGACGCTGGCGCGTCGCGGTTCGGACGCTCTGACCCGGCTCCTTCCCTCGTCGCTCATCCGCTTCGCTCCTTCGCTCCTCAGTCCAGTCGCCGGCGCGTCCGAACGAAGTCCCTTTGGGCAGAAAACACGGGCGCCTCCCCACGGAGTTCCCCAGACCGGTGCCAGTACGTCCGAACGGAAGGCGCCTCGGGGCAGAACACGGGCACGTCCCCATGAAGTCCCTGAGGCCGGTGTCGGAGCGGAGTTTCCCGGGGCAGGACGTGGGCGCGGCGGGGCGGAGTCTAAGCCGGGCGCCCCGGTTCCTGAACGGTGTCCGGTTCAGGGACGGGGGCGCCCGACCCGCCGGGTGGGGCCCGGCGGCTCGGGGGCCGGAGGGGTCAGGAATCGCCCTCGAAGAGGCTCGTCACCGAGCCGTCGCTGAAGACCTCCGTGATCGCGCGGGCGATCAGCGGGGCGATCGACAGCACGGTCAGCTTGTCGAACTTCTTGTCCTCGGCGAGGGGCAGCGTGTTGGTGACGATGACCTCGGAGACCCTGGAGTTCTTCAGCCGGTCGACCGCCGGGTCGGAGAACACGGCGTGCGTGGCGGCCACGACCACGTTGGTGGCGCCCTGCTCGTACAGCGCGTCGGCCGCCTTGCAGATCGTGCCCGCGGTGTCGATCATGTCGTCGATCAGCACGCAGGTGCGACCGCGCACCTTGCCGACGACCTCGTTGACCTTCACCTGGTTGGCCACGTCGAGGTCGCGACGCTTGTGGATGAAGGCCAGCGGGGTGCCCAGGGTGTCGGCCCACCGCTCGGAGAGCCTGACCCGCCCGGTGTCGGGCGAGACGACGGTGGTGTTCGCCAGGTCGAGCTTGTCCTTGAGGTAGTTGACCAGGACGGGCATGGCGAACAGGTGGTCCACCGGGCCGTCGAAGAAACCCTGGATCTGCGAGGTGTGCAGGTCGATCGACATGAGCCGGTCGGCGCCCGCGGTCTTGAACAGGTCGGCCATCAGGCGGGCGGTGATGGGCTCGCGGCCGCGGCCCTTCTTGTCCTGCCGGGCGTAACCGAAGAACGGCATGATCACGGTGATCCGCTTGGCGGAGGCGCGCTTGAGCGCGTCCACCATGATCAGCTGCTCCATGATCCACTTGTTGATCGGGTAGGTGTGGCTCTGCATGACGAACGCGTCACACCCCCGGACGGACTCCAGGTAGCGGGCGTAGATCTCGCCGTTGGCGAAATCCCGCAGCGTGGTCGGGGCCGCCTCGACGCCGAGGTGGCTGGCCACCTCGTCCGCGAGTTCCGGATAGGCACGACCGGAGAAGAACATCAGGTTCTTCTCGCCGGTCTGCTTGATGCCGCTCATGCCGTCCCCCTCATCAGACGGCGCGCCGACGCCTTCACGACGTCGTTGTGCCCGCTGACCCGTGCGTGCCCGATGGCGCGCCGGCTTCGCTGACTCACGTCCTGCTCCCCTGCTGTTTCCCGGCCTCGGCGGCCCGCAGCGCCGCCTCGGCCGATCTGGTGCCCGCGCGCCTGCGCGCGACCCACCCTTCAATGTTGCGCTGCCGCCCGCGGGCCACCCCGATGGCCCCTGCCGGGACATCACCATCGATGACCGAGCCCGCGGCGGTATATGCGCCGTCGCCGATGTTCACCGGCGCGACGAGCATGGTGTCGCACCCGACGAAGGCATGCTCGCCCACCGTCGTGTGGTGCTTGTTGACGCCGTCGTAGTTGACGAAGACCGTCGAGGCGCCGATGTTGGCGCCGGAGCCGATGGTGGCGTCGCCGACGTAGGACAGGTGGGGCACCTTCGCGCCCTCGCCCACCTTGGCGTTCTTCATCTCGACATACGTCCCGGCCTTGGCCTTGCGGGCGAGCACGGTGCCGGGCCGCAGGTAGGCGTACGGGCCGACAAGGGCGTCGGGGCCGATCTCGGCCTCGACGCAGACCGCGTTGCGGACCAGCGCCCCCGCGCCGACGACCGTGTCGGTCAACGTGGTGGCCGGGCCGATCTCGGCACCCTCGGCGACGGCCGTGCGGCCGTGCAGCTGGGTGCCCGGGTGGATGACCACGTCGGGTTCCAGGGTCACGTCCACGTCGACCCACGTGCTGGCCGGGTCGATCACCGTGACGCCCGCCCGCATGTGCGCCTCCAGCAGGCGAGAGTTGAGCACTTTGCGGGCGAAGGCGAGCTGGACGCGGTCGTTGACCCCTTCCACCTCCACGTAGTCGGCCGCGACGTGCGCGCCGACCCGGTGGCCGTCCTCGCGGAGGATGGCGAGGACGTCGGTGAGATACTCCTCACCCTGGGCGTTGGCGGTGGAGACGCGCTTGACCGCGTCGGCCAGCAGGAGCCCGTCGAAGGCGTAGACGCCGGAGTTCATCTCCTTGATGGCCCGCTGCTCGGGGTCGGCGTCCTTCTCCTCGACGATCTCCAGGACCGCCCCCGTGTCGTCGCGGATGATCCGGCCGTACCCGTACGGGTTGGGGACCTCCGCGGTCAGTACGGTGACGGCGTTGCCGTCGTCGCCGTGGCGCCGGAGCAGCGCGGCGAGGGTCTCGGTGCGCAGGAGGGGCGTGTCGCCGTAGGTCACCAGGACGGTGCCGCCGATGGTGCCGACGGCCTCCAGAACGGTCCGGACGGCGTGGCCGGTGCCCTTCTGCTCGGTCTGGACGACGGTCCGCGCGTCGGGGCTGGTCTCGGCCAGGTGTGCCGCGACTCGCTCCCTTTCGTGACCGATGACAACAATGAGCCGCTCGGGTTCGAGACCTCGAGCGGCGACGAGCATGTGGTCGACCAGGGTACGGCCGCACAGCTCATGCAGGATCTTTGGTGTTCTCGACTTCATCCGGGTGCCCTCGCCTGCGGCGAGGACGATGACGGCGGCCGGGCGCGGCACACTCACGGACGAGGCTCCCTCGGCGTCGCGGCTGAGACATGACGAAGCGCGACAACGGGCGGCTACCGCCAGGGCACCGCACCGTCATCCCCTCGACAACGTGAGGATACCTTCCCCTCCGGGAACCTACCCAGCCGACTAGCCGAGCTATTAAAGATGGACATAAGAGACAGCTCCGGCACCAGGACTCGAACCTGGACAACAAGAACCAAAATCTTGCGGGCTGCCAATTACCCAATACCGGACCGACCGCGCGATCACCATCAGCTCCACACGCCCGGCCCCCCTACGATACAGAGCCCGCGATGTCGAACGCGCCTCGTTTAGGGTCGCATCCACCCCCGGGGGCGATCAAGCACGCGCACATCCAGGTAAGGATCAGCCGTCCCGCCGTTTATCAGGCGGGTGCGGGGCAGGGCAATACACGGAACCACCACGGGATCCCGCCGCGGAAGTCACCTTCCACACATCCGGAGCACAGGTATTCCTTACTTACGATGGCGTAGGTTACGGTGGCGTAGCCGCACAGAGTGTCCCTCTCCTTTCCCGAAGCCCACGAGGTAGCGCATGACCGTTATCGCAGAACGCCCTGGTCCAGGCCCCAAACCTGATGTCGACCCGGAGCCGAAGACCCGTCCTGAGATCATCACGTTCGGGGTGGTCGTGGCCCTGCCGCTGATCGCGCTGGCGGCCGCCGTCCCGTTCGCGTGGGGCTGGGGGCTGGGCTGGTCCGATATCGTGATCGCCGCCGTCTTCTACGTGGTCACCGGGCTGGGCGTCACCGTCGGCCTGCACCGCCACTTCACGCACGGCTCGTTCAAGGCCAAGCGCCCGCTGAAGCTCGCGCTCGGCATCGCCGGCAGCCTGTCGCTGGAGATGTCGGTGCTCGACTGGGTCGCCACCCACCGCAAGCACCACAAGTTCTCCGACAAGGAGGGCGACCCGCACTCGCCGTGGCGCTTCGGCACCGGTTTCGTGGCGGTGAGCAAGGGTCTGCTCTGGGCGCACATGGGCTGGCTGTTCGAGGCCGACCGGGCCAACCGCGAGAAGTACGCGCCCGACCTGGTCAAGGACCCCGACATCGTCAAGCTGCACAAGTTCTTCCCCGTGCTGGCGATCACCTCGCTGGTCCTGCCGGCCGTCCTGGGCGGCCTGCTGACCTGGTCGTGGTGGGGCATGGTCACCGGCTTCTTCTGGGGCACCCTGGTCCGGATCGGGCTGTTGCACCACGTGACCTGGTCGATCAACTCCATCTGCCACGTCTTCGGCGAGGAGGTCTTCGAGTCGCGTGACAAGTCGCGCAACGTGTGGTGGCTGGCCATCCCCTCCTTCGGGGAGTCCTGGCACAACCTGCACCACTCCGACCCCACCTGCGCCCGCCACGGCGCCCTGAAGGGGCAGATCGACATCAGCGCGGCTGTGATCCGCCTCTTCGAGAAGGCCGGCTGGGCCTACGACGTCCGCTGGCCGACCCCCGAGCGGCTGGCCGCCAAGCGCATCGCCGCCTGACGGTCCCCGTCCCGGGCCGCCCGCGGGCGGCCCGCGGCTCCGCCCGTCCTCGTACCGCCGCGCCGGACGGCGCGGCGCGACCCGACACCCACCACAGGAACCGGCGGAACGACGATGCCCACCGAGCGCACGACGGCGACCGGAGCGACGACAGCCCTCCGGGCGGCCACGGACGCGGGTCACCCCCGCCGGGCCGGGGGCGCCATTATTAGAACCGTGAGCGAACCCCGACGACGCATGTCAGGCAAAGAACGCCGCGAGCAGCTGATCCAGATCAGCCGGACGCTGTTCGCGGAGAAAGGGTTCGACGGCACGTCGGTCGAGGAGATCGCGGCGACGGCCAACGTCTCCAAGCCGGTGGTCTACGAGCACTTCGGCGGGAAGGAAGGCGTCTACGCGGTCGTCGTCGACCGGGAGATGCAGAAGCTCCTGGGCATGGTGACCGAGGCCCTGTCGGCCTCGCACGCGCTGATCAAGCTGGAACGGGCCGCCCTGGCCCTGCTGGCGTACGTGGAGGAGAACAGCGAGGGTTTCCGGATCCTCGTCCGCGACTCGCACGCCGCCTCCGGCACCGGTACGTTCGCCAGCCTGATCAACGACATCGCCAGCCAGGTCGAGGACGTCATGGTCGACGAGTTCGCCGAGCGCGGCTACGACCCGAAGCTGGCCCCGATGTACGCGCAGATGCTGGTCGGTATGGTGGCGCTGACCGGCCAGTGGTGGCTGGACGTGCGCAGGCCCCCGCGCGAGGAGGTGGCCGCGCACCTGGTCAACCTCGCCTGGAACGGTCTGACCGGTCTCGACCCGCGGCCCCGGCTCTCGACCGCCTCGCGGATCCCGGAGCACCGGTGGCCCGCCGCGCCCCCGCGCCCGGCCGAGCCGCGGACCGCCACACCCCCGCGCCCCACCGAACCGCGGACCCCCGCGCCCCCGCGCCCGACCGAACCGCGGACCGCCGCGCCCCCGCGCCCGACCGAACCGCGGACCGCCACACCCCCGCGCCCCACCGAGAAGGAGCTCCGGGAGCTGGAGAAGCAGCGCGAGCGCGAGCTCCGGGAGCAGGAGAAGATCCGTGAGCGCGAGCTCAAGGAGTTGGAGAAGCAGCGCGAGCGCGAACAGCGCGAGGCCGAGAAACTGGCGCGGGAGCTGGAGAAACAGCGGCAGCGCGAGCAGCGGGAGCTGGAGAAGCAGCGCGAGCGCGAGTTCCGGGAGCAGCAGCGGCTGATCCGGGAGCAGGAGAAGATCCGCGAACGCGAGCTCAAGGAGCAGGAGAAGATCCGGCTCCGGGAGGCCAGGGCCGCCGAGCGCGAGGCCGCCAGGCAGGCCCGGTTGATCGCGGAGGGCCGGGTAAAACTTGACGCTACCGAATAAGCAACAGCGCCCGTTGAGCCGAAATTAACGTTCTGTTCAACCAAAGCGGGCATTCTGGTCATATGTCCGCTGAAGTCGCCGGTCTCGCCCCCGATGGTCTCCCCCTCCCCCAAGAACGCTTCCTCAACCGAGAGGAGAGCTGGCTCCAGTTCAACCAACGGGTGCTGGAGATGGCGGAGGACCCCGCCCTGCCCCTGCTGGAACGGGTGCGCTTCCTGGCGATCTTCGCCAGCAACCTGGACGAGTTCTTCCGCGTGCGGGTGGCCGGACTGAAGCGGCGGATGGCCACCGGCCTGCTGCTGCGCACCAAGAGCGGGCTCAAGCCGCGCGAGGAGCTGGCCAGGATCGCCTCGATAGCCAACGACCTGGCACAGCGGCACTCGGCCTGCTTCCAGGAGCGGATCTGCCCGCAGCTGGCCGCCGAGGGCATCGAGATCGTGCGCTGGGACGACCTGGGCCGCGACGAGCGCACGGAGATGCGCAAGCTGTTCCGCGAGCGGATCCGGCCGGTGCTGACGCCGCTGGCCGTCGACCCCGCCCACCCCTTCCCGTACATTTCCGGTCTTTCACTTAATCTCGCGGTTACCGTCCGAAACCCATCGACCGGGAATACGGTCTTCGCGCGGGTGAAGGTGCCGAGCCAGCTCCCCCGCTTCGTCGCGGCCTCGGCGAACCGGTTCGTCCCCCTGGAGGACGTGATCGCCGCCCATCTCGGGCAGCTCTTCAAGGGCATGGAGGTCGTCGAACATCACGTCTTCCGGGTGACCCGCAACGAGGACCTGGAGGTCGACGAGGACGTCACCGAGAACCTCATGCAGGCGCTGGAACGCGAGCTGCTCAAGCGCCGCTTCGGACCGCCGGTCCGGCTGGAGGTCGAGGACAGCATCACGCCCGAGGTGCTCGACCTGCTCGTCGACGAGCTGGGGGTGGCCGAGCACGAGATCTACCGGCTCCCCGGGCCGCTGGACCTGACCGGGCTGCACGCCATCGCGGACCTGGACCGGGGCGAGCTGAGCTTCCGTCCCTTCGTGCCCGCCGAGGTCGTCCACGTGGAGGACGACATCTTCGCGGTGCTGCGCGAGCGGGACGTGCTGCTGCACCACCCGTACGACTCCTTCGCCACCAGCGTGCAGCGGTTCATCGAGCAGGCCGCCGCGGACCCGAACGTGCTGGCCATCAAGCAGACCCTCTACCGGACCAGCGGTGATTCGCCGATCGTGGACGCGCTGATCGACGCCGCCGAGGCGGGCAAGCAGGTCGTCGTGGTGGTGGAGATCAAGGCCAGGTTCGACGAACACGCCAACATCACCTGGGCACGCAAGCTGGAGCGGGCCGGCTGCCACGTGGTCTACGGCGTGGTCGGGCTGAAGACCCACTGCAAGCTGGCCCTGGTCGTGCGCCAGGAGCCCTCGGGCGAACTGCGCAGCTACTGCCACATCGGCACGGGCAACTACAACCCCAAGACCGCCCGGCTGTACGAGGACCTGGGCCTGCTCACCGCCGACCGGCTGGTCGGCGAGGACGTCACGGACCTGTTCATCCACCTGACCGGCTACTCCAACCACTCCGCCTACCGGCGGCTGCTGGTCGCCCCGCACTCCCTGCGCGGCGGGCTGCTGGCCAGGATCGAGCGGGAGATCTCCCACCAGGAGGCGGGGCGCCCGGCCAGGATCAGGATGAAGACGAACTCCCTGGTCGACGAGCCGCTCATCGACGCCCTCTACCGGGCCTCACGGGCGGGCGTCCAGGTGGACCTGTGGGTGCGGGGAGTCTGCACGCTGCGCCCCGGCATCCCGGGACTGTCGGAGAACATCCGGGTCAGGAGCGTGCTGGGCCGCTTCCTGGAACACTCCCGGATCTACGAGTTCGGATACGGCCGTCGTCCCGAGGTCTGGATCGGCAGCGGCGACATGATGCGCCGCAACCTGGACCGCAGGGTGGAGGCACTGGTCAAGGTCTCCAGCCACCAGCACCGCGTCTACCTCAGCGACCTGATGGACCGGGCCATGGCGGACAACACCTCCACCTGGTGGCTCAACTCGGACGGGACCTGGACCCGGCACCTCGGCGACGACCTGCAGAGCCACCTGATCAGCACCCGGCGGTGGAGGACGATCGATGACTGAGCCGCAGGCGCATCCGGCGGACCTGATCCGCGCCGCCGGGGCCGTCGTGTGGCGGGGACCGGAGACCGCGCCGGAGATCGCCCTCGTCCACCGGCCCAAGTATGACGACTGGTCGCTCCCGAAGGGGAAGCTCAAATCCGGCGAGCACGTCATCGCCGGCGCGCTGCGCGAGGTGGCCGAGGAGACGGGGATCACTGTGGAGCTCGGCCGCGCCCTGCCGCCGGTCCGCTACCTGAAGGGCGGGCGGCCCAAACGCGTCGACTACTGGCTGGCCCGGGCGGTGACGGACGAGCATCGCGCCGACGGTGTCGAGGTCGACCAGGTGGTCTGGCTGCCGATGGAGGAAGCGAGGCGACGGCTGACGTACGAGGGGGACGCCGGGCTGCTCCGCGCGCTCGACGGGGTGCCGCTGGCCACCGTCCCGCTCGTCTTCGTCCGGCACGGCCGGGCCGGCGACCGGCAGAACTGGGTGGGCGACGACGACGAGCGGCCGCTCGACGCGGTGGGCAGGGCGCAGGCCGAGATCCTCACGGGCGTGCTGGGCGCCTTCCACCCGGCCGAGCTGGTCAGCTCCCCCAGCAGGCGGTGCGCGCAGACGCTGGAGCCGTACGCCGGCCGGACCGGCCTCGGCGTCCGCCTCGAACGCCCGCTCTCGGAGACCCACTACGACCCGCGCGCCTGCCTGCGCCTGGTCTCCGAGGCGCTGGCCGCGGGCCGCTCCACCGTGCTCTGCAGCCACGGAAAGGTGCTGCCCGACCTGATCTCCAGGGTGAGCCACCGGCCGGACGAGGTCCATCTCCGCAAGGGCGCCTTCATGGTGACGCACCACAGCGGCGGCCGTGTCGTCGGCACCGACCACTACCTCACCTGACGGCGGCGGGCCAGGCCGAGCCTGCCGGCGGCAGGCTCGGCCGATCGCCGGGCGACCGGCCCGCGACCGGGTCGCCGTCCCACGGGGCGACCCCGGCCAGGCCACCGTCCCGGAGCCCGGCCCGCGGCCGGGTCACCGGGGCCGGGGGCCGGTCAGAGCAGCTTGGCCACGGCGGCGGTGGTCTCGTCCCAGACCCGGGGGAACTCGTCGTGGGCGCGCTGGGCCTCGGCCCGCTCCAGGCCGGTCAGCACGCCGTAGGTGAAGGTGTCCTCCCCGGCCGTCCGGGCGGTCGCGGCCTCGGCCGCCAGCCGTTCCTGGGCGACCACGCCGTCCTGGTGGGTGCCCAGCACCTCCTGCACGTTCTCGGCCCGCTTGGCCAGATCCTTCCTGCCGAGGGCCTCGGCCGTGTAGCGGGCCCGCTTGGCCGCCTTCCGCACCTCGTGCATGGCCAGCTCGCGCTCGCCGGGGTCGTCGATGGCCTGGGCGGCCTCGTAGGCCCTGGTGACCCGCCGCCAGGCCTTGGCCGCGACGGCGTCCAGGGTGTCGGCCGGTTTCCTGGCCGCCTTGGTGAGCACGGGGGTGGTGACCAGGTCGTCGACGGCGTCGAGCAGGGCGAAGTAACGCTCGCCGCCGAGCGCCTCCCTGATCCGGTCGTAGGCCTCGTGCTCGTCGTCCAGCAGGTCGGAGGTGAGGCGGTTGCGGACCGGGCCCACGATCAGCGTGTCGTCCAGGGTGTCGAGCCTGCGGGCGAACCGCTCCCGGATGACCTCCAGGTCACGGGCCTCGCCGAGGACCACGCCGAGCCACTTGAGTTCGTCCTGGAGGCTCTCGGTCCCCTCTACGATCGTCTTGAACGACTTCAGCGCGCTGCGCAGCCGCCGGCTGGCGACCCGCATCTGGTGCACGGCCTCCTCTTCGGCGCGCCGGACCCGGGGGTCCTGGGCGAGCAGCGCCTGGGACTGCGCGGTGAGGTAACCGATGACGAGCTCACCGGCCGAGCCCGGCTCGGTCTCCGCCCGCCGGGGCGCGGAGACCGACCCCGCGGCCTCCAGCAGGCGCGCGAGCTTGCTCGCCGCGTCGGCGGGGCCGGCCCCGGCCTTGCGGAGCCGCTTGCCGACCTTGCCCAGCAGCTTCTCGTCCCCCGCCAGGAGCTCGGCCTCGACCTCGCGCCACCGCGCCACGTGGGGCTGCTCACCGAACACGGTCCCCTTGACCCTGTCGTCGGCGATCTCGACCAGTCGCACACCCGCCCCGTTGACCAGCGTGGTGACGGAGCGGCGGGTGTCGAGCTCGGCGACGGGCGTGAGCGGGGCGCCCCGGGTGTAGGCGAGCACGAGGTCCGCCAGCTCAGCAGGGACGATCTTGGTGCTCCGGGTCAGCGGGTGGGTGATCTCCTGGCGGGCCCCCTTGGCCTTGGGGAGCTTGAGGTGCCAGCCCGGGTCCGTGCCGCCCCTGCGCCGCCTCAGGGTGATGCCGCGCGCGGCGAGCCGCAGGTCCGGCGTGTCGAAGTAGAGTGCGACCAGCTGGTAGCTCTTCGGCCCGACGACCTCGGCGATGCCCGGCAGACCCCTCAGATCGGGGAGCTCGTAATCCGCCGATACGTCAAACTTGTCCTCGATCTCTATCGCCACAGGCCATCCCCTGGTTTCCGGATATCTACCGCTTTTCGCAGTATTTATTGCTGCCCCATCAACCGTCCAGGAACCCTGGAGACCACCCATGCAACGGGAGACGCCCGGCCGATCACCGCCGGGCGACGACGAAGACACGGCGGAATGGGAAGACTGTACCGTATGACCTGCGGGGATACGCCTCGCGGAGCAGCGCGCCGCAGTCGGCGAGGAAGTCGGCCGCCTCGCCGGGCTCCAGCCGGTCGAGCATGGGGCGCAGGGCGGTGCCGGTGATCCACGACAGCACCGCGTCGTCGCCCGGGAGCACGTGCAGGTAGGTGGTCTCCCAGGCGTCGACCCGGCAGCCGAGCCCGGCCAGCAGGTCGAGGTAGCCGGCCGGGTCGTCGACCGGGGCGGGCCGGACCAGGTCGCCCAGCCGGTCGCGCCACGCGCCCAGGCACAGCTCGCGGACCAGGGCGTGGCTCGGGGCGTCGAAGTTGCCCGGGACCTGGAAGGCGAGCCAGCCGCCGGGGGCGAGCTCCGCCGCCCAGCGCGCCAGCACCTCCCGGTGGCCGGGCACCCACTGCAGGACGGCGTTGGAGACGATCACGTCCACCGACCGGCCGGGTCGCCACCGGGTGACGTCGTCGACGGAGAAGGTCAGCCGATCCCCGGCGGGAGCCCTGCCGATCATCGCGGGCGAGGAGTCGAACCCGTGGACGAACGCCTCGGGCCAGCGCCGGGCGAGCGCCGCGGTGAGCTCGCCCGTGCCGCAGCCGGCGTCGACCACGTAACCGGGCCGCTCTGCGGCTATCCTGGCGACCAGCTCGAAGAAGGGCCGCGCACGCTCGTCGGCGTAACGGCCGTAAACCGCCGGATCCCACACATCTCTCGACATCAAGACATTTGATATCCGGCGAGATATCTCGATGTCAAGAGAGATAGACTCCCGCCATGACCCTGCACCACGCGGACCGCGACGCCGAACGCTCGGCCGACCCGCAGGACGAGGTCGATCGGCTGGTCGCCGCCTGGCGCCAGGAGCGGCCCGACCTCGACGTGGAGCCGCTCCAGGTGCTCAGCCGGGTCTCCCGGCTCGCCCGCCACCTCGACCGCGCCCGCCGCGCCGCCTTCGCCGAGCACGACCTGGAGACCTGGGAGTTCGACGTGCTCACCGCCCTGCGCCGGGCCGGCGAGCCGTACGAGATGAGCCCGGGGGCCCTGCTGCGCGCGACGTTGGTGACGTCCGGGACGATGACCAACCGGATCGACCGCCTCGCCGCGGCCGGCCTGGTCAGGCGCCGCCCCGACCCGGAGGACCGGCGCGGCGTCCTGGTCTCGCTGACCGACGCCGGGCGGACGCGCGTGGACGGCGCCTTCGCCGACCTGCTGCGCCGCGAGCGCGAACTGCTGTCCAGCCTCGGAAAACGCGAACAGCAGGCCCTGTCGGGCCTGCTGCGCACGCTACTCGTCCCTTTTGACGCCACGGACCCCGGAGCGCACTGACCCTCCTGCCCCGCTGAGGAGGGCCAAACCCGCGAAACCGTCACGGCCCGGACACGCCCTCCGGGCCGGGCGCCCCGGCTCAGCCGCCGAGGCGGTCGGCCACCTCCAGCCATTCGGACTCGATCGCGTCCTTCTCGGCGAGGACCTCCTTCAGCTCCGCGTCGAGGGAGGCGAGGCGGCCGTAGTCGGCGGCGGCGTCGGCCATGGAGGCGTGCAGCCTGGCCTCGCGGTCGCCCAGCCGGTCGAGCTGGCGTTCCAGCCGGGAGAGCTCCTTACGGAGCTCCCGCTCCTCCTTCGCCGACAGGCCGGGGGCCTCCCGGCCCGGGGCGGCCGGCGCGGCCGGGGCCGAAGAGGCGGCGCCGGAGGCCGCCCGCGCCGACAGGGCCCCGCCGGAGGCCCGGCGGTCGAGGTACTCGTCGACGCCGCCGGGGAGCATCGACAGCTTGCCGTCGCCGAGCAGCGCCACCACCCGGTCGGCGACCCGCTCCAGGAAGTAGCGGTCGTGACTGACCAGGATGAGCGTGCCGGGCCAGCCGTCGAGCAGGTCCTCCAGCTCGTTGAGCGTCTCGATGTCGAGGTCGTTGGTCGGCTCGTCGAGCAGCAGCACGTTGGGGTCGTCCATGAGGAGGCGGAGGAGCTGCAGGCGGCGGCGCTCGCCGCCGGACAGGTCGCCGACGACCTTCCACTGCGCCTCACCCTTGAAGCCGAGGCGCTCCAGCAGCTGGGAGGCGGTCCACTCCTTCTTGCCGACCTGGATGAACTTGCGGACCTCCTCGACGCTCTCCAGCACCCGGCGCGCGGGGTCGAGCTCGGCGAGTTCCTGCGACAGGTGCGCCAGGCGGACCGTCCGGCCGCGCACGACCCTGCCCGAGTCGGGCTGGACGGTGCCCGCGAGCAGACGGAGCAGCGAGGACTTGCCCGACCCGTTCACCCCGATCAGCCCGATCCGGTCGCCGGGACCGAACTGCCAGGTCGCCCGGTCGAGAACCTGCGGGCCCCGGCCGGGGCCTCCGGCGTGCAGGGTGACGTCCTCGAGGTCGTAGACCGTGCGGCCCAGCCGGGCCGCGGCGAACTTGACCAGCTCGACGCTCTCCCGGGCGGGAGGCTCGTCGGCGATCAGCGCCTGGGCCGCCTCGATGCGGAACTTGGGCTTGGACGTGCGCGCGGGCGGGCCACGGCGCAGCCAGGCGATCTCCTTGCGCATCAGGTTCTGGCGGCGGGCCTCCGCGGCGGCGGCCACCCGGGCGCGCTCCGCCTTGGCCAGCACGTACGCGGCGTAGCCGCCCTCGTACCGCTCGACGGAGCCGTCGACGACCTCCCAGGTCCTGGTGGAGACCGCGTCGAGGAACCACCGGTCGTGCGTGACGACCAGCAGCGCGCTCCGGCGACCCGACAGGTGCCTGGCCAGCCAGTCGATGGCCTCGATGTCGAGGTGGTTGGTGGGCTCGTCCAGGATGATCAGGTCGTGCTCGCCGATGAGCAGCCGGGCCAGGGCCGTACGGCGCCGCTCGCCACCCGACAGACTTCCGGCGAGCGCGTCGAGGTCGACGTCGCCGAGCAGGTTGGCGAGGATCTCGCGGATGCCCGCGTCGCCCGCCCACTCGTGCTCCTGCTTGCCCCCCAGGACGATGTCGCGCACCGGGCGCGCCGGGTCGAGGTCGTCGCCCTGCGAGAGCGTGCCGACCTGGAGGCCCCGGTTGTGCGTGACCCGGCCGCTGTCGGGCTTGAGGTCACCGGCTATCACCGAGATGAGGGTGGTCTTGCCGCCGCCGTTGCGGCCGACCACGCCGATGCGGTCGCCCGCCTCGATGCCGAGGGAGACGTCGCTGAGCAGGGGCTTGGGACCGTAGGAGTGGGAGACCGACTCAAGATTGACCAGATTCATCGCCACACAAGGGTATCCGCTCCCGGCTCACCCGGTCCCCTCCCGGCGGGCGCGCTGGACGACCGTCGGGCCGGGGACGGGACCGTACGCGGTGATGATCTCGCGCGCCACCCCGGCGCCCCGCAGGGAGGCGGCCAGCTCGGCCGCGTGGGCCTCGGACCCGGCGAGGAAGGCGCAGGTCGGCCCGGAACCGGAGACGAGCGAGCCGAGGGCGCCGTGCTCGCGACCGGCGTCCAGGGTCCGGGCCAGGGAGCGGCGGAGCATCACGGCGGCGGGCTGCAGGTCGTTGGCCAGCTCACCGCCGAGGGCCTTGGCGTCGCCGTCGCGGAGCGCGGTCAGCAGGGATTCGCCGGCCCGGGGCCAGGCGACCTGCTCGCCGGTCGCCTCGCGCAGGCGGTCGCACTCGGCGTAGACCGTGGCCGTGGACAGGCCGCCGTCGGCGAGCGCGAACACCCAGTGGAACGTGCCCGAGACCTCCACCGGGGTCAGCCGCTCGCCCCTGCCGGTGCCGACGGCCGTACCGCCGAGCAGCGCGAAGGGGACGTCGCTGCCGAGGTCCGCGGCGATCTCCAGCAGGTCGTCCAGCGGCAGGCCCAGGCCCCACAGCTCGTTGCACGCCACCAGCGCCGCGGCGGCGTCGGCGCTGCCGCCGGCCATGCCGCCCGCCACCGGGATCGACTTGCGGATGACCAGGTTCACACCGTAGGAGCGCCCGGCGTGCCGGGCCAGGGCGAGCGCGGCCCGGATGGCGAGGTTGTCGCCGTTCTCGGGCACCTGGTCGGCGGACTCGCCCTCCACCCGGACGCTCATCCCGGTCTCCGCGGTGGCGGTCACCTCGTCGAAGATCGAGACCGCGTGGAAGACGTTCACGAGGTCGTGGTAGCCGTCATCGCGCAGCGGGCCGACGGCAAGCTGCAGGTTGACCTTCGCGGGCACGCGGACGGTCACGGAGTTCATACGTCCCTCTGGGGCGCTCGCTTACTGGTCACGACGTCAGATCGTAACGGGGTCCTTCTCCTGGGCCCGCAAACGCACTGACAAATCCCACTATGCAGGACTTTCAACGTCACGGTGCTCGGCGATCCGCGCGAAGTCCTCGACGGTGAGCTGCTCGCCGCGCGCCGAGGGATCGATCCCCGCGGCCCGCAACGCCCGCTCGGCCGCCGCGGCCGTGCCGGCCCACGACGCCAGGGCGGCGCGCAGGGTCTTGCGACGCTGGGCGAAGGCGGCGTCCACCACGGCGAAGACCTCCTCCCGGGTGGCACGGGTGGCGGGCGGCTCGCGGCGGACCATCGAGACCAGCCCGGAGTCGACGTTGGGAACCGGCCAGAAGACCGAGCGGCCCACCGGCCCCGCCCGGCGGACGTCGGCGTACCAGGCGGCCTTGACCGAGGGGACGCCGTAGACCTTGGAGCCGGGGGCGGCCGCCAGCCGGTCGGCGACCTCCGCCTGGACCATGACCAGCACGTTGCGCAGCGACGGCAGCGTCTGGAGCAGGTGCAGCACCACCGGGACGGACACGTTGTACGGCAGGTTGGCCACCAGCGCGGTCGGCCCGCCCTCGGGCAGGTCCTCGGGGAGGACCCGCAGGGCGTCGGCGTGCACCACGGTCAGGCGGTCGACGAACTCCGGGGCGTGCTCGGCGACGGTGAGCGGGAGCTGAGCGGCCAGAACGGGATCGATCTCCACCGCGACCACGCCGCGAACCTCGGGAAGCAACGCGAGAGTGAGCGACCCCAGGCCGGGGCCGACCTCGATCACCACGTCGTCGGAGCTCAACCCGGCCGTCCGCACGATCCTGCGGACCGTGCCCGCGTCGATCACGAAGTTCTGCCCCAGCTTCTTGGTGGGACGAATGTTGAGCTTATCCGCCAAAATACGTATTTCTGCTGGACCAAGAAGGCTCATGCTGGTTCCTCGCACGGCGGCTCGAACCCGGCCCGTGCCGGTCCGCCGTGTCCAATGACTTGTTTGCCGCGTTCACCCAATGTCGCCCTCCGATGCCATCCGACAAGTTTCCCGCACCGAAGACCATGCGTGGACGCGTGAAGGAGACGGGGAGTTCCGTTGTGGATAACGTTGCCATACGGGGGATCGTCAGCGAGAGAGGGAACCTTCCCGGTGAAGAGGACGTGAACCAGCCCGGTGTCGAGGGGCTCCGCCCCACCGATCCCGAGCGGGTCGAGAACTACCGACTGCTCGGGCGTCTTGGCGAGGGCGGGATGGGGACCGTCTACCTCGCGCTGGCGCCGACCGGCCGGCCGGTGGCGCTCAAGATGGTCAAGGCCGAGTTCGCGATCGAGGAGGGCTTCGCCGCGAGGTTCCACGCGGAAGTCGAGAACGCCCGGCGGGTGGCCTCGTTCTGCACCGCCCAGGTGCTCGACAACGGCAACACCGACGACGGCCTGCCGTACATGGTCACCGAGTACATCGCGGGTACACCGCTGTCGCGGCAGATCGCCGAGCACGGCGCCCTGGAGCCCGGCACGCTGCACGGCGTGGCCCTCGGGGTGGCCGCGGCGCTGGCCGCGATCCACGTGGCGGGGCTGGTCCACCGCGATCTCAAGCCCGCCAACGTGATCCTCTCCATGTCCGGGCCCCGCGTGATCGACTTCGGCATCGCCCGGGCCCTCGACTCCACGCACAGCTTCACCCGCTCCGGCGAGGTGATGGGCAGCCCCGGCTGGTGGGCCCCCGAGCAGGTCCGCGGGCTGGGCGTCACCCCGGCCGCCGACATCTTCGCCTGGGGCTGCCTCGTCGCGTACGCCGGCAACGGCCGCCACCCCTACGGGCGCGGCGACATGATGACCATGGCCACCCGGCTGCTCACCATGCCTCCCGACCTGGGCGCGCTGCCCGCCCCGCTCAACGACCTGGTCCGCCGGGCCACCGCGATGGACCCGCTCCAGCGGCCCAGCGCCCAGGACCTGTTGATCGCCCTGGTCGGCGGCGGGATCTCCGCCCCGGCCGCCGCCCCAGTCCGGACCGACCCGCCCACCCTGATCGCCACCGACATGCTCCACGAGTCGTGGCAGCCGCCGGCCAACGTGGAGCCCGACTCCACCCAGACCCTCAGCGCGCTGAACGCGCAGGCGATACGGGGACTCGCCGAACAGGCCGGGGCGCCCGCCCCGGCCGGTGACCAGGCTTCCCCCGCCCCGGCCGCCTCCGGCGCGTCTTCCGCGGTCGCCCCCGGTGCTTCTCCGGCGGCCGGCCCGGCCATGACTCCCACGCCGCCCCCCGCGTCCTCCGCCGCCCCGGGTCCGGGCCCCTCCGCTTCCTCAGGCCCCGCGCCCTCCGCGGCCCCGGCGCAGGACTCCTCCGCGGAGGCCCGTACGACGCCGGGGCAGGCGCCCGCCTCCGGACCGAACCCCACGCCCGCCTCCGGGCCAAACCCCACGCCCGCCTCCGGACCGGCTCCCGGACCCGTCTCGCACTCCGGCTCCACGCCCGTCCCGGAAACCGGTCCCACCCCCTTCCCGGGCGCGGGACCGCTCCCGGCACCGCTGCGGGCCGAATCCGCGACCTCGCCGTCCCGCCCCTTCGCCATCCCGGTGACCCCGGCTCCGGCCCCGTCGCCGGGCCAGGTGCCGACCCTGCCCCCGTCCGGCTCCCCTCTCCCGCCCGAGCCCGGCCCGGCGCGCGCGGGGACGGCCCCGCGCCGGCGCTGGCTGTTCGCCGCGCTGGCCGTGCTCGCCGCGCTGGCCGTCACGGTCGCCGTGCTGGTCGGCACCCGGGGCGGCACGGGCGACGGGCAGGGGACGCAGACCGGCGCCGGTGACGTGGGCCGCCGGATCATGGCCGGTTCCTTCGCCGGAGACCCGCAACTGATCATCCCGCGGGCCCCGGAGTGCGGGCTGGCCGGCTACCGGGGGGCCACTCCGGAGCGGGGCCGTTTCTGCGCGGTCCCGTGGACGCTGACCAACACCGGCGGCGAGGAGGTGTCCCTCGGCCGCACCCCGCTCAGCCTGGTGGACGACCGCGGCGGGGTGCACGCCCCGGTACGGGTCTCCACCGGTCCGCCGGCCATCCTGCCCCCGGGGGCCAAGATGGACGGCGTCCTGGTCTACGATGTGCCCCCCGCCCGCAGGGCCGCGAGGCTGACCGGCGTCGTGATCGAGGGAGGCAGGCAGATCGAGGTGAGGCTCTCTTGAGACTTCTGCTCCCGCTGCTGGCCACCGCTGCGATCGCGCTCCCGTCGGCCGCCCAGGCCACGGCCGTCCGGACCGGCGCCGGAGACCCGGCCACGGCGCCGGGCGGAGCGAGGGTCGGGACGAGCGCCGGAACCGGGGCCGGGAACTGCGCCGGGACGGGCACGGCCACGGACGACTTCGACGGCGACGGCACGGACGACTTCGCGACCGGCGACCCGTTCGCCTCCCCCAAGGGCCTGGCCGGGGCCGGCACCGCGCACGTGCTGCTGGGGCGGGGCGAGCGCGGAACGACCGTGACGGCCGACGGGGTCCGGGCGGGCGACGGGTTCGGCTGGTCGGTGCGCCTGGCCGAGGTCGACGCCGACGGCTGCGCCGACCTGCTCGTCGGCGCACCGTACACCGACGTGGCGGGCCGCAAGGACGCGGGCGCGGTCTACGTGGTGTACGGAGGGCCCCGCTCCCGGACGGTCCGCCTGGTGGCCCCCGAGCCCGAGGCCGACGCCCACTTCGGCTGGTCCCTGGCCTCCGGCGGGACCCTGGTGGCGATCGGCGCGCCGCACGAGGACGCCGACGGCACCGGCGACTCCGGCGCCGTCTACCTGTTCGACACCGGCGCCCTCGGTCCGGGCCGGCGCGTCACCCAGGAGACCGAGGGAGTCTCCGGCAACGGCGAGGTCGGTGACATGTTCGGCTGGTCGCTGGCGATCGGCGACATGGGCGGTACCGCGGACGAGCCGGACCTCGCGGTCGGGCTGCCGTACGAGAACGACGACGGCCTGGGGCGCCAGGACGGCGACGGCAAGATCGACTCGGGGTCGATCGCGGTGATCTTCGACGTGCGCGAGCCCCGCGACAAGTACACGAGCAAGAAATGGGACCTGCGCCAGGTCGTCGCCGCCGCCGCGGGCGACCGGTTCGGCTACGCGATGGCCTACACCGAGGACGGCGGAGTCGGCTACCTCGCGGTGGGCGCGCCCCTGGGTGACGGCGGCGGGGTGAAGGACTCCGGCCTGGTCCAGCTCTTCCGGGCGACCCGCACCGTGGAAATCGCCCCCGCGGCCACGTTCCACCAGGGAAGCGAGGGCACCGCCGGCGAGGGGTACGGTTTCTCGCTGGCGCTCACCGCCGACGGCGGGGTGAGGCTCGCCGTCGGCGTCCCCTTCGACGGCCCGGACCGCCGGGGCGGTGTGCACCTGGTGCCGGTGACCGACCCCGCCCGGGCGCGGCTGATCACCCATGACCGGCCGGGCGACCTCTTCGGCTGGTCGGTGGGGTTCAGCGGCAACCGCCTGGTCGCCGGGGTGCCCGACCGCGGCGTCTCGGGCGCGGTGGCCCTGCTGGGCCGCAACGACACCGAGGGCGTCCTGCTCTCCCCGGGCACCGGCGGAGTGCCCGCGCTCGACGGCGGCTCCTCCGCCGACTTCGGCGCCTCCATCGGCTGAGACCCCCGTACGACACCGGCCGAGGTCTCGTACGTGCCCGGCCGGGGCTTCCCGCACCGGCCGGGCGGGGTCACCAGGCGCCGAAGACCGTCTCCCCGTTGGCGCTGACCGCGGCGGCCAGGCCGGCGAGGTCGGTCTCCTTGACCTCGGCGACACAGCGCAGCGTGAGCGGAATGAGATAGGGCGCGTTGGGCTTGCCTCGGTGCGGCACCGGAGGCAGGTAGGGCGCGTCGGTCTCGACGAGGATCAGCTCCAGGGGCGCGATCCGCGCGGCCTCGCGGAGGTATCCGGCGTTCTTGTAGGTGACCGGGCCGGAGAAGGACATGAAGTATCCGGCCTCGGCGCATTTCTTGGCCATCTCCGCGTCGCCGGAGAAGCTGTGGAAGACGACGACGTCCGGGGCGCCCTCCTCGGCCAGTACGCGCAACACGTCGTCGTGGGCGTCCCGGTCGTGGATGACCAGGGCCTTGCCGGTCCGCTTGGCGATCTCGATGTGCGCCCGGAAGCTGGCGTGCTGGTCGTCCTTGGACGCCCAGTCCCGGTAGTAGTCGAGCCCGGTCTCCCCCACCGCCCTGACGTGCGGCAGACGGGCCAGTTCCTCGATTTCGGCGAGTGTCTCCGGCGTCGAGGCGTGCGCCTCGTTGGGGTGGATGGCCACCCCGGCGTAGACGTCGGCGTGGAGCGCGGCCGTCTCGGCGTTCCAGCGGGAGGACGGCAGGTCGTAGCCGATCGTGACGAGCCGCGTCACACCGACGGCACGGGCGTCGTCGAGGATCCCCTCGATGCTCGCCCGGGCCGCCTGGGCGGCCTGCGCGACCGAATCGCCCGAGGATGCCTGGCGGTTGCCCACCATGATGTCCAGATGGCAGTGGCTGTCGAACACCTCTGCGGGGAGGGGCTCGGGGGCGGCGGGAAGCGTCGTCGTGCTCACGCTCTCAACCTACCGACGCCCCGCCCCGGCCCGCGCCCGCCACCGGACCGACGTCCGGCAGCGGCCGAGACCGGTCGCGGGGCGGCCCGGAGGCGTCAGCCCTCCAGGCGGGCGAGCTCCTCGTCGACGACCTTCGGGTCGAGCTTGGCGAACAGCGGGGTCGGCGGGGCCAGCGGGAGGCCGGCCCTGATCGGCGAGGACTCCCAGCGGGCGGCGCCGTCGTAGGAACCGGTGATGATCGGGTAGGCGCGGCCGCCCTCCTCGTCGACCTCCCGGACCTCGGGCATCCCCGACCAGACCCCGGTGCCGCCGAGCATCGCGTAGATCTTGTTGGAGGAGGTCGGCAGGAACGGCGTGAGCAGGGTCTTGGCGTCGTCGACGACCTGCAGGGCGACGTGGAGGATGGACTTGACCCGCTCGGGGTTGTCCTTGATCTTCCACGGCTCCTGCTCGGCCAGGTACCGGTTGGCCTCGCGGACGACGTCGAACGCCTCGGTGACGGCGTTCTTGAACCGGGAGCGCGCGAGCTCGGCACCGACCTTGGGGAAGGCGGCCCTGCTCTGCGCCAGCAGCGCGCGGTCGGCGTCGGTCAGGTCGCCCGCCTCGGGGATGACCCCGAAGTTCTTCGCCGCCATCGAGATCGAGCGGTTGACCAGGTTGCCCCAGGCCGCCACCAGCTCGCCGTTGTTGCGGTTGACGAACTCCGACCAGGTGAAGTCGGTGTCCTGGTTCTCCGGGCCGGCCACCGCGATGTAGTAGCGCAGCGCGTCGGCATCGTAGCGCTCCAGGAAGTCGCGCACGTAGATGACGACCTGGCGCGAGGAGGAGAACTTGCGCCCCTCCATGGTCAGGAACTCGCTGGAGACCACCTCGGAGGGCAGGTTGAGCGCGCCGAGCGAGCCCGGGGAGCCGTCGCGGGAGCCCTGGCCGTTGTAGCCCAGCAGCATCGCCGGCCAGATCTCCGAGTGGAAGACGATGTTGTCCTTGCCCATGAAGTAGTAGCCGCGGGCCTCGGGGTTCTGCCACCACTGGCGCCAGGCGTCGGGGTCACCGGAGCGGCGGGCCCACTCGATGGAGGCGCTGAGGTAGCCGATGACGGCGTCGAACCAGACGTACAGCCGCTTGTTGGCCTGGTCGCTCCAGCCCTCCAGCGGGATCGGCACGCCCCAGTCGAGGTCGCGGCTGATCGCGCGGGGTTGCAGGTCGCCGAGGAGGTTGAGGGAGAACTTCAGGACGTTGGGCCGCCAGTCGCCCTGCTTGGACTGCAGCCACGACCCGAGCACCTCGGCGAAGGCCGGCAGGTCGAGCATGAAGTGCTCGGTCTCCACGAAGACCGGCTTCTCACCGTTGATCCTGCTGACCGGGTTGATCAGCTGGATCGGGTCGAGCTGGTTGCCGCAGTTGTCGCACTGGTCGCCCCGCGCGCCGTCGTAGCCGCAGATCGGGCAGGTGCCCTCGATGTAGCGGTCGGGCAGGGTGCGACCGGTGGAGGGCGAGATGGCGCCCATCGTGGTCTTGGGGAAGATGTAGCCGTTGGCGTGGAGACCCTTGAAGATCTCCTGCGCCACGGCGTAGTGGTTGGCCGTCGTGGTCCGGGTGAACAGGTCGTAGGAGAGCCCCAGCGCCCGGAGGTCTTCGACGATCACCCTGTTGTAGCGGTCGGCGAGCTCGCGGGCGGTCACGCCCTCCTTGTCCGCCTGCACCTGGATGGGGGTGCCGTGCTCGTCGGTCCCGCTCACCATCAGGACCTTGTTGCCCGCCATCCGCTGGTAACGGCTGAAGACGTCGGACGGCACGCCGAACCCGGAGACGTGCCCGATGTGGCGGGGGCCGTTGGCGTAGGGCCAGGCGACCGCGGTCAAGATGTGCTGGGACATGGCCCCAGCCTAAAGGACGCGGGCTCAGGCCTTGGTGCTCTCCCGGCTCTCGGGGCTCCCGGAGGCTGCGACGCCGTCGGCGACGGTGCCGGCGGCCTCGGCCGCGGTGTCACGGCTGACCGCCTCGGCGGCCTCCTCCGCGGCGGAGGCGGCCACGTCGATGGGCGTCTCCTTACTGCGGCGGATGCCGAGGATGCTGATGAACAGCGCCGCGAAGATCGTCTGGAAGCTCATGATCAGCGCGGTGGCCGAGGGCACGACGATGCGCAGCGACTCCGACGGGATCAGCGGGCCGAAGCTGCGCGTCTGCCAGTGGACCAGTGAGGCGACCAGGCCCGCCAGGCCCGCCAGGGCCAGCAGGCCGCCGGCGACGAGCCCCTTCTCCAGGGTGACGATGTCGACGAGCTTGCGCACCCGCCTGTCTTCGGGCAGGAAGCCCTCCTCGGCCGCGTACACCTTGGTGAACAGGGCGAACAGCGACGCCTGGAAGCCGATCACCATCGCGGCCGAGGCTCCGACGAGGGTGTCGACGTCGAAGGCGAGGTTGCCGATGTAGACCGGGCCGAAGGTCAGGGCCGTGCCGGCGACCAGGCCGATGCTCATCAGGATGAGGCCGGGGATGAAGAACAGCCAGCGGGGGCTGTAGAGCAGCAGGAAGCGCAGGTGGCGCCAGCCGTCGCGCCAGGAGCGCAGGTGCGGCGGGCGGGAGCGGCCGTCGGGCGAGAGCGTGGTGGGCACCTCGCGCACGTCCAGCCCGGCCAGGGTGGAGCGGACGACCATCTCGCTGGCGAACTCCATGCCGCCGGTCTGCAGGCCGAGCTTGAGGATGGAGTCGCGTCGGAAACCGCGCAGGCCGCAGTGGAAGTCGCCGATCGCGCTGGGGAAGAACAGCCGGCCGATGAAGGAGAGCACCGGGTTGCCCAGGTAACGGTGGAGCGGGGGCATGGCGCCCGGCGCGATGCCGCCCTTGAAACGGTTGCCCATGACCAGGTCGGCGCCGTCGCGCAACTGCTCCACGAAGGGCATCAGCCCGGTGAAGTCATAGGAGTCGTCGGCGTCACCCATGATCACGTAACGGCCGCGGGCGGCGCGGATGCCACCCATGAGCGCGTTGCCGTAGCCCTTGGCGTCGACGTGCACGACCCGGGCGCCGGCCTCGCGCGCGAGCTGCTGCGAGCCGTCCGTGCTGCCGTTGTCGGCGATCAGGACCTCTCCGTCGATGCCGTGCTCACGCATGCAGGCGAGTGCCTTGCGTACGCAGGTCTCCACGGTTTCCGCCTCGTTCAGACAAGGCATGACCACGGTCAGTTCCACGTCTCAACCCTTCAATCACGGCAGGGGCCAATCCAACCATGATGCCTTCCGCTTCCCCCTGCCCGGGTCAACTCGGCCAAACGGCTGGCATCCTGTAGTGCATGGTGACCGTCGCCGAACGCCCTCGTCTGGACGCTCCGACAGCCGACAGGGTCGCGCGCCTCCGGGCGTTCCTGCACCGGCATCGTCTGTTCGCGGCCGCTCTCGTCCTGGCGTTCCTGCTGCGTGTGGTCACCATGCTCGGCTACGGACCGGCGCTGTGGTTCAACGACTCCTACGAGTACGTCTCCGGGGCGGTCAACCCCGAGCGGCCCAGCGCGCTGCGCCCGAACGGCTACTCCTTCCTGTTGCTGCTGCTCCGGCCGCTGCACAGCTTCGCCGTGGTGGCCTTCGTCCAGCACCTGATGGGCCTGGGCGTCGCCGTGCTGATCTACGCCCTGCTGCGGCGCAGGTTCGGGCTGCCCGGCTGGGGGGCGACGCTGGCCACGGTGCCGGTGCTGTTCGACGCCTACCAGATCCAGCTCGAACACCTGATCATGTCCGATACGATGTTCGTCCTGCTGGTCGTGGGCGTGATCACGCTGGTGCTGTGGCACCGGAAGGTGACCTGGCGGCTCGGCGCGGTGATCGGCCTGCTGCTCGCGCTGACCGCGCTCACCCGGTCGATCGGGCTGCCGATCCTGGCGCTGGTCGTGGTCTACCTGCTGGTCAAGCGCACGGGCTGGAAGCCGATCACGGCGATGGTGACCGCGTGCGCGGTCCCGGTGGTCGGTTACATGGCCTGGTTCTCCTCCGCGCACGGCAACTTCGCGATGACCAACAGCGACGGCGCGATCCTCTACATGCGCACCTCGCTGTTCGCCGACTGCAAGAAGATGGGGATCGATCCCCGCGAGGAGCTGGAGCTGGCCCTGCTGTGCATCAGCGCCCCGCCGAGCGAGCGCCACTTCTCCGGGCAGAAATACCTGTGGTGGGCGCAGAACGGCCAGCGCTTCCACGCCTTCGGGGTGGGCAGCACGTTCACCCCGGCGATGAACCGGACCGCCGGCCAGTTCGCCCAGCGGGCCATCCTGTCCCAGCCGCTCGACTACCTGGCCATCGTGGCCGGCGACTTCTTCCGCGCCTTCCACTGGGGCCGGCCGCGCTTCCCCGACGCCAACACCTACCGGCAGTACGAGTTCCTGCCCGAGGACAAGATACTGCCGGCCTGGGCGTCCTACCGGGGCACCGCCGACACCGACGCGCAGAAGTACGACCCGGGCCTGCGGACCGCGCAGATCCGGGGCAAGCTGAGCGTGGTCGGCACCGAGGTCCACGATCCGTGGGCCGGGTTCATGCAGGGCTACCAGCGCGTCGTCCGGCTGCCCGGCATCGTGCTGGGGCTGCTGCTGCTGGTCGGCCTGGCCGGGGTGGTGGCGCGCTGGCGCGTGCTCGGCGGCCCGGTGCTGCTGCCGTGGCTGGCGGCCTTCGGCCTCATCCTGGCCCCGGCCGCGACGGCCGAGTTCGACTACCGCTACCTGCTGCCGGCTGTGCCGCTGGCGTGCCTGGCCGCCGCGATCTCGCTGCGGCGCGGGATCCCCGGACGCGGGTTCCTCGGCGGGCTTCTCAGGCGCGTGCTTCCCCGGCGTGAGACCCCCGACGGCGGGGTGCCCCGGCGCGGGACCGCCGGTGGCGGGGTGCCCCGGCGCGGGACCGCCGGCCGCGGGCGGAGCGTCAGACCCAGCTCGAAAACAGCATCCGCGCCCACCACTGCGAGTGCGGAATGAGCTCGGCGGTCAGCACCGGGTAGAGCCATCCGAAGTTCACCAGCGCCAGGAGCGTGAAAGCCCCGACGACGGCGGCCCCGACCGCCCTGCGGTTGGGCGGGGCGTCGAGGCGTCCGATAATCAGTCCGGCCGCGAGCACGATCGCCAGGATCATGAACGGGACCATGGCGATCGCGTAGAACAGGAACATCGTCCGGTTGTCGGCGATGGCGTAGTAGAACCAGGGCAGCCAGCCGGCGGCGTAGCCCAGGAGGGCCGCTCCGGCCCGCCAGTCGCGGGTGGCGACGTACCAGGCGATCATGGCGATGAGCGCGGCCAGGCCGCCGTACCAGATGACGGGGGTGCCGACCCCGAGCACGGCCTGCGAGCACGTGCCGGCGCCGCAGCCCTTGCCCGAGCCCTCGTAGAAGAACGCCACCGGCCGGGAGAGGATGGGCCAGGTCCACGGGTCGGACTGGTAGTCGTGACGCTCGCTCAGCCCGGTGTGGAAGCCGAGCACCTGGAAGTGGTAGCTCAGCCACGACCGGATCGAATCGAAGACGAAGAAGCCGGGCCCCTGGGAGGTCGCCTGCGTCCAGTTGCGGCCCCAGCCCAGCGGGGAGGCGAACCAGCCGGACCAGGAGACGACGTAGGTGACCGCGGGCAGCAGGACCATGGAG
>NZ_BAAAVI010000012.1:0-51316 GCF_039534445.1 Streptosporangium fragile
GCCGCCTCGGCGTACGCCCTGGGCCCGGCCTCGACCGCGTGGTGGGCGATGACGGTCACGTCGGTGCCGGGCCGGGCCGACAGGGCGGCCATGACGTCGCGGTGGACGGCCGCCCTGCGCAGCGGCGGGATGTCGCGCACGAGGGTCTCGCGGATCAGGTCGTGGGCGAAGGCCATCCGGTCGGTGTGGGCGACGGCCAGCCCGGCCCGCACGGCCCGGTCCAGCAGGTCGTAGACCTCGCCCCCGCCGATCTCGGCGACCTCGGCGACGACCGCGGGGTCGAACTCCCGGCCGATCACCGCGGCGATCCCGAGCACCTCGCCGGTCCGCGCCCCGAGCGCGCCGACCCGCTGGCGGATCAGCTTCGCGACCGCGTCGGGCACCGCGTCCAGGGGGCGGCCCTGGGCGAGCAGGCGGACGCTCTCCCGGACGAAGAACGGGTTCCCGCCGGTACGCGCGGTGAGCGTGTGGGCCGTCGGCTCGTCCAGGTCCATGTCCATCTCGCCCGCGATGGCTCGCACCTCGCGGGCGTCCAGGCCGGTGAGGCTCAGGCGGAGCAGGTCGTAGCCGGCCAGGCGGCCGAGCAGCTCGTCCGCCGACAGCCCGGCCACGCCACCGTGGACCACGTCCGGGGGAACGGCCCCGTGCCGGAACACCATGTCGCGGAAGGCGGTGACCAGGGTGAGAGAGGGGCCGTCCAGCGGCCCGCCGAGGAGGACGATCAGGTCTCTGAGCAGTTCCAGCGAGGCGGGGTCGGCCCAGTGCAGGTCGTCCAGGATGATGACCAGGGGCTGGTCCCGCGCCGCCTCGACCAACCATTGGGCGACGGCCTGGTTCCGGCGGAGCAGCGCGCCCTCGGTCGCCTCGGAGGATGCCCGGTCGTCCAGCAGACCGGCCAGGGCTTTCCGGTCGGGCGGCGGGAAACGCTGGGCGAGTGCGCAGAGTACCTGCGTCCACGGCCACAGCGGGGGCGCTCCCTGGGTGTCGTGGCATCGCCCCCAGAGCACCAGGTTTCCCCGGTCGGTGCAGTGATCGCGGAACGTCTCCAGCAGGAAGGTCTTGCCCATGCCCGGCTCGCCGCTGACCGCGGCGACGGCCATGCCGCTCATCGCCGCTCGGGCCGACAGCCTGCTCAACTCCGTGAGTTCCCTCTCCCTGCCGTGCAGAGCCCGCTGCGGAGCGGAGAGCGTCTGGGACACGAGAGCAGCGGCGACGTTGACAGGTTCGAGCGAATCGACCTGCCGGAGGATGTCGTCTTTCAGCGTCTGCAGTTCGGGACCGGGATCCAGCCCGAGCTGGTCGGCCAGGAGGTCGCCGGCGTCGCGTAGCACGGCGAGCGCGTCGGCCTGGCGGCCGGTGCGGTACAGGGCGAGCGCGAGCAGGCACCACAGCCGCTCGCGGAGCGGGTTGGCGGTCGTTTCGACCTCCAGTTGCGGGATCACCGCCTGCGGGCGGCCGAGGGACAGGAGGGCCTGGGCGCGCCGCTCGATCGCGACCAGGCGCAGCTCGTACAGACGGTTGATCTCGGTGATCGCCCATGTCTCGTCGCCGAACTCGCCGTAGGGCACCCCGCGCCAGAGGCGTAACGCCTCGTCCAGGCAGGTGAGCGCCTCCCCCGGCGGGCGGAGCTCCGAGCGGTTCACCAGTTCGGTGAAGCGGATCGCGTCGACGTCCGTGGCGGCCAGCAGGTAGCCGGGTGGCTGCCCGATGAGCAGCCGGGGCGGCGTCCGCGGGCTCCGGCCGGGCTCGATGACCCGGCGCAGGTTGGAGATGTACGACTGCAGCGTCGGCAGAGCGGACACCGGCGGCGCGCCGCCGTACAGATCGTCGATCAACGTGTCGGTGGAGACCACCGCCCCTTGAGCGACCAGAAGCCGTGCCAGCACGGTACGCGGACGCCGTCCGCCGAGATCGATAACGGTTCCATCATCATCGTGTACTTCCAGAGGGCCGAGAACCCGGAACTTCACCGGACCACCTAAACTCGGCACAACCGCAAGATCGTCACTGAAGACCATCCCCCGGCCGTGTGGCAGATACTGTCAGTAACGCGGTGAAGGGTGATCTTCCTGGGGTTTTCCCTAAGATCACCCCTGCAACCGAGACGATAGGTGTCCGTCATTTCCAGGCTCGTCCGCCGCCCGGGGGATATCGGGGCACATAAAATCACCCTTACGGGTGATGCGCTCCCTGTTTGAGGGAGTTCCTCAACCTCGGAAAGAGGCACTGAGTGCCGGAAGTGGCCTTTGTGAACCGTGGGACGTCCGGCCGGCGCTCCGGCGCCGGCCGGACAGGAGGTGACGGCGGCCGCACCGGTGAGGTTCGCCCGCGGGAATCCGCGCGTCCCGGCGCCGGCGGCGCGGGGATCGGCCGCATGCCCGACGGATGCCGGGGATGGCGGACTGCGACGGAGCCCTCCGGGGCTCGGGGCCTGCCGTGTGCCGCTTCACCTCACGCGGCGTGCTCCCCGACGAGGTGCAGGGCGGCCAGCCGCGCGGCCTCGCAGATGGCGACGGGCGTGTAGAGGTCCTTGTCCTGCCACAGGGCCGGGTGCCGGCCGGCGTCCTGCCTGCGGAGGAAGGCGCCGCCCCGGGCCGCGGCTCGCCGGGCTTCCGCGTCGGCCCGTCCATGCCGGGTGCGCAGCAGGATGTGAACGGCGTATGCGGTCTCCTCGCCGGTGCCACCCCATATCCCCCAGGAGCCGTCGGCGTTCTGGGTGGCGAGGACCCAGTCGATGGCCCGCAGCACCGCGCTGTCGGCGTGACCGCCCGCCATCCGGTCCAGGGCCAGAGCACAGTGGGAGGTCGCGTAGTAGGGGGAGGCGTGCCACTTGTCCGTCCAGGAGCCGTCCGGGTGCTGAACTCCGACCAGCCACGAGGAGACCTTGTCCATCGCGGCGCGGTGGCGGTCGGCATGGCCGGGTGCCCGCCTGGCGTGCTCCCCGAACGCCTCGAGGACGTGGGCGTTCGCCGTCGGCGACGGGGTCCGCTCCCCGAGCCAGCAGCAGAAGTGGTCGTCCAACTCGAACTCCCACAGGCAGTCCGGGCTGCGCGGACGGCCGACCCGGGACAGGAGGGCCAGCGCCGCGCTCGTGGTGTCGGCGTCCGGGGGCAGGCCCGGTGCCCCTCCCAGCGCGCCTGCGTCCAAGCGGTCTTCCAGGCCCGCGATGAGGGACGGCGGAACGCGCACGTCGATACCGGCTCCGATCAGGGTCCCCACGGTCCAGATCCGTTCGAAGGCCGTGACCGGCAGGACACTCGGCACCGCTCCCCCGTGGGGAGCCGCCGCGGCGTGGAGATAGGCGATGGAGGGGCCGAACCTCAGGGTGTCCGGCTGGGGGCCGAGCCATGCCGCCGTGGCGGCCGGGGAGCAGCAGACGGCACCGGCGACGGGCCGGACCGACCCGGCGGCGCCCGCCAGGCCACCCAGGACCTCCAGGGAGTGCCACAGCTTCGCCGGGATGTCCCCGCCCCCGCGCAGGTGCGCCCGAACCCGGCCCAGCGTCTCGGGGTCCGCGGTCCTCGGCGAAGACAGGCGGGCACCGGAGCCCCGCGCGTCGAGACCGGCGATCGGATCGTGCGTGAGGCGATCGAGATGCGCGTTCACCTCCGCCACCAGCGCCGGCGCGATGAGTTCCGCCGCCACCGTGTCCGGGAGGGGTACGGAGCCGCCCCGGTCCGGCAGCGCCAGCAGGGCGGACAGGCCCCGGCCGGCGGCGGCCGCCAACTTCCCGTACTCGACGCCCGAGGGGTCGGGAAGCGCCCGCGACTGCCATCGGCGCAGGGTGGTCAGCAACGCCTCCGTCGCGCTCAGCGTCGGGATGAGGGCGTACCCGCCGGGGGCGCCCCACGTGCCGTCGGGGTGCTGGGCGCGGAGAAGGAAGCCGAGCCTGCCGCCGAGACCCGGGAGCCAGGGAGCCAGCGTGGTGACACGGCTGGTTTCGTATACCGAAGGCGATATCTGTCCCCGGGGGTGGGCCGTCAACCCGGCCACCACGTCGTCCGCGGCGGACGGCGCGACGTGTGTCGCGAGGGGGGAGGATACCTCATCCATCATGCATGTCCTTCGTCGTATGAGCGCGTCGTGAGATGCGCGATCACGGCGGGCATGTTCAGCCGGTGTGACCCGCGGCGAACCGCTGGTACATGCGGACGCCCCAGACCAGGTGCCGCTCCAGGGCCAGGGCGGGACCGGGACGGTCCGGATCCAGCGACCGGAGCCGCGCCCGGCAGCGGTTCAGGTGCTCCGTCAGCAGCCCGGTGAGATCCCGGGGAGACAGCCCCAGGGCGAAGGCGTCGAGAATGCCCTCGGCCTGCTCGCGCTCGTGCCCGCGCGCGTCGTTGGCCAGCCGGAGGGCGATCGAGGCGTCCTGCAACGGCTGCCGTAGGGCCGGGAGCCGGGCGGGAAGGTCCGGTTCGTCCATGGCCGACCACGCCGCCGCAACGATCATCCCCAGGCCGATACTGCCGCCGGCGTGGCGCAGATACTCCTCGAACGACGGCGGCGTCCCCCCGTTCGCGACGGCGTCGGCGGCCTGCCGTTCGAAGCGTGTGCCCACCAGGGAGGCGACGGCGGCCTGCTGCCACCAGGGGTACACGGCGGCGGACGACGGCCCGCCGTGGACACGGTCGCGGATCTCGGCGAGCGCGAGCGCCAGCGGGTCATCGGTCTCGGGCGCCTCGCCCTGGACGATCGCCAGGTAGCGTGCCACGCCGTCCGCCACGGTGGCCGAATCACTGCCGGGACCGTCCGACCAGGCATCGAGCGCGAGCAGCCAGGCCGCCGTCTGAGCGACCGGGTAGCAGGCGGACGCGGACAGCCAGGGCGTGCCGTTGGCGGCGGTCAGACAACACAGCGGCGCCGTGCCCGGGTCGAACGGGGCACCCAGCCGCTCGGCCCATCCGCGCATGCGGCCGATCAGCTGGACGGTCACGACCCCCGTGTCCGCCGCCGCCACAATCTCCAGCGACCGGTGTGCCTCCGCCGGATCGGCAGCGGTCACCTCCAGGCCGAACCACCGCGTGTCCACCGGGCCGACGGCGGGAACCGGCCTCGCCCGGGTGACCCCGCTCACATCAGTGGTCACGGTGTACCGCCCAGGACGCGAACAGGCGGAGATCCTCGCACCGGGCGGGTGCCAACCCGGCCCGGTCCAGGCAGGCCAGGGCCATGCCGACCTGGCGCTCCGCCTCGGCGTCGACCGCGGTCCGGCCGCCGGCCTGCTCGATCAGATCGGCCATCAGCGCGCATTCCCGCTCGGCCGGCCGGTCCGCCCGGCGGTACATCTCGGCCAGGCGCCGGCCCGCGTCCCCGGGATCGGCCAGGGCCGCGAGAACGGGGAACGTCTTCTTGCGTGCCGCCACATCGCTCCCCACCGGTTTGCCGGTGCGCTCCGGGCGGCCCCAGATCCCCAGCACGTCGTCGGCGCACTGGAACGCGATCCCGAGGTGCCGGCCGAACAGCTCCAACTGCCCGGCCTGATCCGGCGACGCACCACCCAGGAGCGCCCCGAGCGCGCAGGCGCCCCCGAGCAGCGCCCCGGTCTTGTCCTCGGCCATCGACCGGTACTCGTCGACGGTGACGTCGTTGCGGCTTTCGAACGCCACATCCTCGCTCTGCCCGCGCATCAGATCCGCCATGGTGCGGATCAGCGTGCCGAGCGCGGTCGCGTTGCCGGCCTGGCCCAGCACCTGCAGCGCCAGCGCCCACAGCGCGTCCCCGGCCAGCACGGCCGCGCCCGTCCCGAACCGCACCCAGGCCGCGGGCCGGTGCCGCCGCATCCGGTCGCCGTCGATCACGTCGTCGTGCAACAGGGAGAAGTCGTGCACCAACTCCACGGCCACGGCCCCCGGAACCGCATGGCGCACGTCCCCGCCGACCGCGCGGGCCGCGGCGAGCACCAGCGCCGACCGCAACGCCTTGCCCCCGCCCGCGGAGCCGCTCGACCAGCCGGAGTGGTACTCCACCACCCGGCGCACCCCGTCGGGAAGCCCCGACACCGCCTGACGGATCGCCGGTCGTACCAGTTCGTCCACCTCACGCGCGGTGACGAGGGACGGAAACCGGACGCCGGATCGCAGGTCACGCGCTCGCGGGTCCGGTATCTCGCCCAGAACATCGGAGGATAGGGTTCTGCCTGGCTGAGGTGACATCGGCGGTCTCCTTCAGGAGCGGCCCCGTCTGGCGCGGAACCGGGTGAGTCAGACCCGGTCACGCTGACTTACCGTCCTTGTCAACCACTTGGGCCACCTGTGAATGATCAGTCTCGGCCCCTCCGGCGGGCGCGGTGACCGGCCGTGCGGCGTACGTCACCACGTCACCGGCCGTCCCGGGGCCGGAGACCCCCGGGACGGCCGGACCCCTTCCCCGATCACCGGGCGATCCGGTTCCCACACCCTCAGATGATCATCGGCAACTGCCTTCAATCAGGTCACAAGTGGTGGGAGCGAGCGTGGGCGGACCCGAATCGCTCACCTTCGCGGTCCGGGCGGGACGCCTCACCCGCGGGCGTCCCCGCCGGCGGGGAGGGAGCTGAAAGGAAGACATGCGATCGTGTTGGCCGATATTCGTTCACCTCGCGACCTGAAGGATCTGACACCCGAGCAGCTCGTCCCGCTGAGCGCGGAGATCCGTTCGTTCCTGGTGGAGGCGGTCTCGCGCACCGGCGGCCATCTGGGGCCGAATCTCGGCGTGGTCGAGCTCACCCTGGCACTGCACCGGGTCTTCGACTCCCCACGGGATCACATCCTGTGGGACACCGGCCACCAGGCATACGTGCACAAGCTGCTCACCGGCCGACAGGACTTCTCCCGATTACGGCGCCGGGACGGCCTGTCGGGCTATCCCAGCCGGGCCGAGTCCGCGCACGACCTCATCGAGAACTCCCACGCCTCCACCGCGCTGTCCTACGCCGACGGCCTGGCCCGGGCCTACCGGCTGCGCGGCCAGAGCGACCGCGCGGTGGTCGCGGTCATCGGGGACGGCGCGCTGACCGGCGGCATGGCCTGGGAGGCGCTGAACAACCTCGCCGCGGCCCGCGACCGGCCGGTGGTCATCGTGATCAACGACAACGGGCGCTCGTACACGCCGACCGTCGGAGGGCTCGCCGAGCATCTGGCCGCGCTGCGGGCCGGCGGCGAGCGCCGGGCGCCGTCGCTGTTCGAGAACCTGGGTCTGGCCTACCTCGGCCCCGTCGACGGCCACGACATCGCCGCGCTGGAGGCGGCGCTGCGCGCGGCCCGCGCGGCGGGCGGTCCGGTCGTCGTGCACTGCCTCACCCACAAGGGGCGCGGCTACCGGCACGCCGAGGACGACCCCCTGGACCGTTTCCACGGCATCGGCGTGATCGACGCCGCCACCGGCCGCCCCGCGACGGCGGCGGGTGCCCCGCGCACGTGGACGGCGGTGTTCGCCGAGGAACTGGCCCGCCTGGGAGACGAGCGCGCCGAGGTGGTGGCGCTGACCGCCGCCATGCTCCACCCCACCGGTCTGGATCGGTTCGCGCACGCCTACCCGGACCGGGTGTTCGACGTGGGCATCGCCGAGCAGCACGCGGTCACCTGCGCCGCCGGTCTGGCCGCCGGCGGGCTGCATCCCGTGGTGGCCGTCTACGCCACGTTCCTCAACCGGGCCTTCGACCAGGTCCTGATGGATGTGGCGCTGCACCGCGCGGGAGTGACGTTCGTGCTGGACCGGGCCGGGGTGACCGGTGAGGACGGGCCCAGCCACAACGGCATGTGGGACCTGTCCGTCCTGCAGGTGGTGCCCGGGCTGCGGCTGGCCGCGCCGCGCGACGCCGCGCAGCTGGGAGCACAGCTGCGGGAGGCGGTGGAGGTGACGGACGCGCCGACGGTGCTCCGCTTCCCCAAGGGCGGCGTGGGCCCCGACGTGCCGGCCGTGGACCGGATCGGCGGGCTGGACGTGCTGTATCGCAACGCCGCGTCCGGCGGGCACCGTGAAGCGCTGGTGGTGGCGGTGGGCGTGATGGCCGCCGTTTGCGTGAAGGTCGCCGAGCGGCTCGCCGCGCACGGGGTGGGGGTCACCGTGGTCGACCCGCGCTGGGCCAAGCCGCTCGACGCGGCGCTGGTGTCCCTGGCCGCACGCCACGACCTCGTGGTGACCGTCGAGGACGGCGTGCGCGCCGGTGGTGTGGGCGCCGCGCTCGCCCAGGCGGTGGGTGACGCCGGCCTCGACGTGCCCTGCCACAACGCCGGCATCCCGGCCGCGTTCCTGCCCGTGGCCGGCCGCTCCGAGTTGCTGGAGGAGATCGGCCTGAGCGCCACGGCGCTGGAACGGGAGATCCTGCGTCTCCTCGCCCACCGGACGGCCGACCCGCGGCGGACGGCGGAGAACGGCCTGGCCGTTTCGCGCATCCGACCCCCCGCCGTCGCCGGAGTGAACGGCCTGAAGCCGGAAAGAGAGGTACGGGCATGAGCAGCCCCGGAAAGCGTGTCCTGCTGGCCAGCCCGCGCGGGTACTGCGCCGGTGTGGACCGCGCGGTGCAGACCGTGGAAAAAGCCCTGCAGGTGTACGGGCCACCGGTCTACGTCCGCAAGGAGATCGTGCACAACCGGCACGTGGTCGAGACCCTCACCGCCCGCGGCGCGATCTTCGTCGACGACAACGACGAGGTCCCCGAGGGCGCCACCGTCATCTTCTCCGCCCACGGCGTGGCCCCCCAGGTGCACGCCTCGGCCGCGGCACGCTCCCTGAAGACCATCGACGCCACCTGCCCGCTGGTCACCAAGGTCCACCACGAGGCCCGCCGCTTCGCCGCCGCCGGCTACGACATCCTCCTCATCGGCCACCACGGCCACGAGGAGGTGATCGGCACCACCGGGCAGGCCCCCGACCGCATCCGCGTCGTCGACGGCCCCGACGACGTGGCCACCGTCACGGTCCGCGACCCGGCCAGGGTGGCCTGGCTGTCGCAGACCACCCTGTCGGTGGAGGAGACGCTGCAGACGGTGGACCGGCTCAGGGATCGCTTCCCCCTGCTGCAGTCTCCGCCCAGCGACGACATCTGCTACGCCACGCAGAACCGGCAGCAGGCGGTCAAACAGATCGCCCCCTCCTGCGACGTGATCATCGTGGTGGGCTCACGCAACTCCTCCAACTCCCAGCGGCTGCGCGAGGTGGCCCTCGACGCCGGCGCCCGCGCCGCCCACCTGGTCGACTACGCCCACGAGATCAACGACGCCTGGCTCACCGGCGCGACCACCGTCGGCCTGACCGCGGGCGCCTCGGTCCCCGGCAACCTGGTCGAAGACGTGCTCGCCCACCTGGCCGGACGCGGCTTCGCCGACGTCACCGAGGTGACCGCCGCCCGGGAGACGACCGTCTTCGCCCTGCCCCAGGAGCTCCGCGCCGACCTGCGCACCCCCTGATCCTGCCCCGGCCCGGCCCCGCAGCTAGCGGCCCGGCCCCGCGACCCGGAAAACGGCACCCCGGCCCTCTCACCCCGGAAACGGACATGGACCTCTACCAGATCCCGGAAGTCCTGCACGACATCGACGCGCGCCCGGCGGCGGTCCTGACCGCCGTCAGCCTGCTCTGCCTACGGCCGCTGACCCGCCACCCGGCCCACACCCCCGCCCGCGACCCGCACCCGGCTCCGGCGTCATGACAGCACCGGCACCCACCCCGCACCCGATGATTCCCCCTTACCGGCAGGTGACGTTTCATGACCGTTGACCTCGGCATGCCCAAGCGCCCCGCGCCCGCGCCCGCACCGCTCGCCACGTCCCGGCGGCCCTCCCGGCGGATCATGGTGGGCCCGGTCCCGGTGGGCGACGGCGCCCCCGTGTCGGTGCAGTCGATGACGACCACCCCCACCGCGGACGTCAACGCCACCCTGCAGCAGATCGCCGAGCTGACCGCGGCCGGCTGCCAGATCGTCCGGGTCGCGGTGCCCTCCCAGGACGACGCCGACGCCCTGCCCGTCATCGCCCGCAAAGCCCGCATCCCCGTCATCGCCGACATCCACTTCCAACCCCGCTACGTCTTCGCAGCCATCGACGCCGGCTGCGCCGCGGTCCGCGTCAACCCCGGCAACATCAAGAAGTTCGACGACAAGGTCGGGCAGATCGCCCGCGCCGCCGCCGACGCCGGCGTCCCCATCCGCATCGGTGTCAACGCCGGCTCCCTGGACCCGCGGCTGCTGGCCAGACACGGCACCGCCACCCCCGAGGCCCTGGTGGAATCGGCCCTGTGGGAATGCTCGCTGTTCGAGGAACACGGCTTCACCGATCTGAAGCTCTCGGTCAAACACCACGACCCCCGCGTGATGATCGCCGCCTACCGGCAGTTGGCCGCCCGCTGTGACTACCCCCTGCACCTGGGCGTCACCGAAGCGGGCCCCCTGCTGCAGGGCACCGTGAAATCCGCCGTCGCCTTCGGCGTCCTGCTCGCCGAGGGCATCGGCGACACCGTCCGCGTGTCCCTGTCGGCCCCGCCGGTCGAAGAGATCAAGGTCGGCCGGCAGATCCTCCAGGCCCTGGGCCTGCAAGAGCGCACCCTGGAGATCGTCTCCTGCCCCTCCTGCGGCCGGGCCCAGGTCGACGTCTACCGCCTCACCGAGCAGGTCTCCGCCGCCTTCGACGGCTTTCCCATCCCTCTGCGGGTGGCCGTGATGGGCTGCGTGGTCAACGGCCCCGGCGAGGCCCGCGAGGCCGACCTCGGCGTCGCCTCGGGCAACGGCAAAGGCCAGATCTTCGTCAAAGGACAGGTCGTCGCGACGGTCCCCGAATCGCAGATCGTCGACGCCCTCATCGAGGAGGCGCTGAAGCTGGCCGACGCGGGAGCAGAGGACCAGCCGGAAGAAGGCCGATGACCGGGACATGCGAACACGCCGGGCCGCCCCACGCCCAAGGCATTCCCCTCCGACCCTGGGCCGTCCGTGAGGCCGTCCTGACCTGGCGTTTCGTCTACCGTGACCTCAGCAGCACGATCATCCCCACCTCGCTGTTCGTCGGCGCGGCGGCCGTCCATCACGGGCTTCCCGCGGGCCCGGCGCTGTGGGCCGCCGGGAAGAACGCGCTGTGGACGTTCCTCTACCTGTACACGTTCTGCGTGTCCAACCAGATCGCCGGGGTCGAGGAGGACCGCGCCAACAAGCCGGACCGGCCCCTGCCGAGCGGTCTGGTGACCACCGCGGGCGCCCGGCGCCGGTGGGGCGCGGCGATGGCCCTGTTCACGGTCGCGGGTTTCGCACTCGACGTCCTGCTCTGGACGCTCCTGTGGCAGGCCGTAACGATCTTTCATAATTTCGGCGGCTGGGGCCGCTGGGGACCCACGAAGAACCTGTGCATGGTTCTCGGCACGATCGCCCAGCTGGCGGCCGCCTGGACGATGGCCGGCCCGCTGGACGGCACCGCCTGGCGGTGGATCCTGGCGATCTCGCTGATCATCGCCGGTGCCGCGGTGCACATCCAGGACCTGCGGGACATGGCCGGCGACCGCCTGGCGGGCCGGAGAACCCTCCCCCTGCTGCTCGGAGAGCGGGCGACGCGACGCCACCTGGCGGTGGGGGTGGCGGTGATGCCGATCCTGCTCGCGCTCATCCTCTACGTACCCGAGGAAGACCACATCGCGGCCGCGGCCTGCGCCCTCGTCCTCACCGCCGTCTGCTGGACCATCGCCTGGCGGGTCGTCCGGCGGCGCACGCCCGCGGACGATCACCAGACGTACCTGCTCTACACCTACATGTTCTGCTACGTGCTCCTGAGCGGAGTCGTCGTTCTCTGACCGTCTCCGGGAGGTTCCCGCCTCCCGGGGCCACTCCTCGAAGGAGGATCGAATGCCCGTTCACGTCCACGCCGCCCAGCCGCTCCCGCGGACCAGGACCGTACCCTTCCACCGCCTCGTCCCGATGCTCGCGCGCGGCCCGCTGGACGCGCTCACGAAGATCGCGGCGGAAGCCGGCGGTGGAGTCGTCCGGCTCGATCTCGGGCCGTTCCGGCCCTACCTGGCGACCCACCCCGATCACGTGCAGCAGGTCATGCGGGGCAACTGGTCGAACTATGCGCGTGAGGGCATGTTCTGGCGTCCGCTCCGGCGTGTCCTCGGCACCACCATCATCGGGGAAGGACCCGCGTGGGAGTCCAGCCGGAAGATCCTCCAGCCCTTGTTCACCGCCAGGTATGTCGCGTCCCTGTCGGAGGAACTGGCGAAGACCATCACGAAATCAGTCGAGGATCTCGACGAAGCGGCCCTGTCCGGACGTCCCGTCGACGCCGCCGAGACGATGGCGCGCATCGTGAACAGGGCCGTCATCCGGGTGCTGTTCGGAGAGAAGATCTCTCACGCGGAGGAGGAACGCCTCACTCCGGCGCTCGACACCGCGGCCTCGTCGATGGGCTTGCGGCTGCTCATGCCGTTCTTTCCCTATTCGATTACGTTGCCGGGCGACCGCGCGGTGGCAAGGGCCACCAAGGTGGTGGACGACGTGATGTACTCACTGATCTCCAACGCGCGGGCCGAGCCCGATGACGGCACCGATGTCGTCTCCGCGCTGTGCCGGGCCCGTGCAGGCGGCCAGGAGGAGGACCGGAGCCTGCGTGACGACGTCGTCGGCGTCTACAGCGGGGCCACCGAGACGACGGCGATGACCCTGACCTGGCTCTGGCCGGTGCTGGACGACCACCCCGAGGTGTACTCCCGGCTCGTCGACGAGGTCGACCGGGTCGTCGGCGACGGACCGGTCCGCCCGGCCCATGTGCCGGAGCTGCGCTACACGAAGATGGTCCTGCAGGAGCTGCTCCGCCTGTATCCGCCGGCCTGGCTCTGGTCGCGGGAGGTCGTCGAGTCCGCCGACCTCGGCGGGGTGCGGATCGCGGCCGGCTCGCAGGTGCTGGTCAGCCCCTATGCCACCCACCGGCTGGACGAGCTCTGGGACCGCCCGCTCGACTTCGACCCGGAGCGCTTCTCCCCCGACGCCGCCACGCGCCGGCACCGCTACTCCTACTTCCCGTTCGGCGGCGGCCCGCACCAGTGCCTCGGCCAGCATCTGTTCTACATCGAAGCACCCTTGATCATCGCCGCTATCCTGCGCCGGTTCCGCCCGGTGGTACGCGGGACCGGACCCGTCACACCTTTCCCAGCCATAACGCTGCGCCCCAGGCGGAGGGTCGAGCTGGAACTCGTCCGACGCGTCCCGCCTCCGGCCGGATGACGACCACGGCCGGGCGGGCTCGCTCACGGCCGGGCGCGGGGCAGCGGAGGGCGGACGGCGGCCACCTCGGGGCCGAAGGCGACCAGGAGGAGGCCCCCGGGGGTCCAGGCGAGGGCGCGGACGGGTTCGGGGAAGCGGGCCGGGGGGCCGACGGGTTCGCGGGTGCGCAGGTCGAACAGGCGTACCTCACCGTACGGGAGCGCGTAGCCGCCGGTCGCGACGAGCGCGCGGCCGTCCAGTTCGGTCGCGGCCAGGGCGTAAACCTCCCGGGTGTCCAGGGGCGGGTCGAGCCGGCGGCGGTCGCGCAGGTCCCATACCCGGGAGGGCCCTCCGGTGCTGCCGGTCACCGCGACGGGCCGCCCGTCGAGAAAGACGGTCTCGACCACGTTGACCGTGCTCGCCGGGCGTTCCGGGCGCGGCAGCCGCTCACCGGTGCGCAGCACCCACAGGTCCACCGACCCCGCCCGGTCGCCGGTGAACACGACGGGCACGCCGTCCAGCTCGGTGACGGAGACCGCGGGGATTCCGGCGAAGGGACCGAGGGGCGGCCCGAGCGCCTGGCCGGTGCGGGGGTCGTGCAGGGTCACCCGGTTGCCCTCGGCCCGCTCGACCCGGACGGCGCGGTTCTCGTCCACCGGATCGACCGGGCCGGCCGGCTGCCCGGTCAGCGCGTCCCGGGTCAGCGTCCCGCCCTCTTCGTCCCGGCTCACCACCGTCGTGCGTCCGCCGCCCGTCACGACCGTGAGCTCGCACACCTCGGCCGCGTGGCCGGGCAACGGCCGTCCCAGCGGCTCGGGGAACTCCCCCGGATCGTCCGGCCAGGGCTCGCACGGAGGCTCGTACGCCTCGCGCGCCTGGAGATCCCAGACCCGCACCCGCCCGTCGGGGGCGCCCGTGACGAGCACCTGCCGGCCCCGCAGGGTGGCGCGGGCCAGTCCCCACGGCACGTGGGCGAACGGCAGGGGCGGGCCGACCGGCGCGCCGGAGCGGAGGTCCCGCGGCACGACCGCCTCCCCGTCGGTCACCACGGCCGCGCCTGACCACGCGGGCGGCGGGGCCGGGCCGTTCGCGGGCGACGGCGGACGGTCCGCGCGCAACCACCAGATCCTGCGCTCGCCCGACCTGCCGGTGGTGACGACGACGGGGTCACCGCCCGGCGGGACCGTCCGGCCGTCTCCGGCGGGACGGCTCCCGCCGGGCGGGGCCACACCGCCGAAGGTGACGAGGGGACTCCAGCCGAACTCGGCGAACCCGCCGAAGGTGACGGGATGACCGTCGAGCGCGGCCGTCTCGACGGACACCGCGTCGGCGTCGAGCAGCGGCGGCAGCGTCATGTCCCCGGTGAGCAGGTCGCGGATCTCCACGTCGCCCTCCCAGCCGGTGCTGACGACCGTCGCCCGTCCGTTCACGGTCGCGGTGGCCACGGCCGCGACACCCCCGGCGTGGCCTGTCAGGATCGATCCGAAGTGCTCTCCCGTGGCGGCGTCCCACACCTCCACCGTGGGCAGGCTCCCGCCGGGGTCGCGGCCGTCGGCGACGACCACGGGACGGCCGCCGACCTCCGCGACCGCCACCGAGGTCAGCCCCGGGGGCCGCCCGGGAAGCGTGAGCGTCCGGCCGATCCGCTCACCGGTCTCCAGATCACGCAGCCATCCCCGGTCCCGGCCGGTGGTCACGACGGCCGTCCGGTCGCCGACCGGGATCACCGCGTGGACCGTCGCCCCGTCCTGGACGCTCTCCAGCCACGACAGCCGCAGGCGCTCGTCGGTCCGGGCGCCGGTCGCCCAGACCGGACGCCAGGACGGGGGCTCCCGGGCCGGGGTGTCCGTCAGCGCGGCGAGGAGGCCGACCGCACCCCAGCGGGCGGCGTCCAGGCCGAGCAGCCACCGGCGTTCCCCGGGGTGGGGGGCGTGGGCGTCGAACGAGGTGCGGTAGACCGCCGCCGCCAGCCTGGCCTCCGGCCCGGCCTCGGGGCGGTCGGCCAGGTCCAGCCGGGCGAGCAGGGGCCACGGGTCGGCGTGGAGCAGGGCCTCCGGCTCCCAGGGGCGGGCGTCCGCCGCGGTGCCCGCCCGGCAGGGGTTCTCCACGGTGCCCGCCAGGGCAGGGGCGTCCTCCCGGGAGGCGGTGTCCTCCCGTGCGGAGGGAGCGGTGCCGTCCGGGGAGGGGGTGCCGTGGCGGGGACCGGTGCCGTTCCGGGGGCAGACGTCATCGCGAAGGCGGGTGTCGTCCCGGGGGCCGGTGTCGTCCCCGGCGTGGACGTCGGGCATGGGGGCTTCCGATCGGGTCGTCGTTCTCGTACGGACGTGCCGGGCGGGCACGGGTCAGGGCGCGGTGATGGCGGTACCGCGGGCGAGGAGCAGGATGACGTCGACCGCGGCCACGGCGACGGCCGCGGCGAAGGGGATCCGGGGCGAGCCCCGGCCGAGCGCGAGCCCGGCGGCGGTGAGGACCCCGGCCGTCGTGAGGGCGGCCCAGCTCCCCGCGCCCGGCGGCTCCCCGGGGCCGAACACGAGCAGGGCCGTGGCCGCCAGCAGCGGTAGCGGGACCAGCAGGCGGACGCGAGCGACACCGAGCCGCTGCGGCCAGCCCCGGACCCCGGTGGCGAGGTCCGCGGGAATGTCGGGGAGCACGTTGGCCAGGTGCGCCCCGCAGCCGAGCAGCGCCGCCGCCAGGACCGCCCACCAGGCGGGCCACGGGTGTCCCGGCAGGCCCAGGGTCACGAACCCCGGCAGCGAGCCGAACCCCACCGCGTACGGCAGCCACGACAGCGCGGTCGCCTTCAGCCCGAGGTCGTAGGCCCAGGCCGCGGCGACCCCGGTGAGGTGGACGGCGCCGGCCGCCGGGCCGGAGGCCAGGGAGAGCGGGACGCACAGCGCCGCGGCCACCACCGCGGCGGTCCACACCGTCCGGGCGCTCACCGCGCCGCCCGCGACGGGCTTGCCGGCGCGGCCCGCGGCGGCGTCCCGCCCGGCGTCGACCGCGTCGTTGCACCAGCCGATCGAGAGCTGTCCGGCCAGCACGGCCGCGCCCACCAGGGCGCTCCCGGCCGTGCCGCGCCCGCTCGCCGCGGCCAGCGCGGTCACCAGGGCGGTGACCGCGGCGGTCGGGCCCGGGTGGCAGGCGAGCAGCAGCCCCCGGGCAGCCCGGAGCGCGGTGCCGGGGTCCGAAGACGGGTGCCCGCTTGTCGTCATCGCTCGATGGTAGGCGGGACGCCCTCCGGCGGGGCGCCGCCTCGGCCCGCGGGGAAGGCGCGAACCGGGAAAACGCAGATCAAGAAAGCGCGGGCGAAGAAAGCGCGAAGCGAGGGAACGCGGGGTGAGGAGACGCGGGGCCGTGGGAAAGCGCGAGGCGAGGGAACGCGGGGCGGCAGGGCGCGGGCGGGGATCGCGCGGGAAGGCCGGGGAGGCTGCGGCCCGGACCTCGCGTGAAGCCACCGCGGACACCTCCCGTGATCGTGTTCGTGCCGCCCGCGGAACCGTCGTCCAGGCCTCCGGGGCCACCGACGGACCTGCCCGGCGGCCGCCGCCGGAAACGTCCCGGGCAGCGATCATGCATGTCGCACAGGCAGTTGGGCACAAGGGGGGTGTCCGTTGTTCGCGAGCCGGGGGTAGCCGCCAGATGACGCGAATCGCCGCAGTTCACGGTGTACTTCCTCCCCACCGCTACTCCCAGGCGGAGATCACCGACGCGTTCGCGCGCGCGTGCCTGCCCGAGGGGGCCGACCGGCGGCTGCTCGACCGGTTGCACGCCTCCGCGCGGGTGGACTTCCGCCACCTGGCGCTCCCCCTCGACCAGTACGCCAAGCTGGACGGTTTCGGGGCGGCCAACGACGCCTTCATCGAGACCGCCGTCGAGCTGGGTGCCGAGGCGGTGGGCGGCGCGCTGGCGGCGGCCGGGATCGCGCCGGAGGACGTGGACATGATCCTCTTCACCTCGGTGACCGGCCTGGCCGCGCCGTCCGTGGACGCCAGGCTGGCCGGTCGGCTCGGGCTGCGCCCCGACGTCAAACGGGTGCCGGTGTTCGGCCTGGGGTGCGTCGCGGGGGCCGCCGGGATCGCCCGTCTTCACGACTACCTGCGTGGCTGGCCGGACCACGTGGCCGTGCTGCTCTCGGTCGAGCTGTGCTCGCTGACCCTGCAGCGCGGCGACGCGTCCGTCGCCAACATGGTCGCGAGCGCGCTGTTCGGCGACGGGGCCACGGCCGTGGTCGCCTGCGGCGACGCGCGGCGCCCCCGGACGGGGTGTCCTCCCCGCGGCGGGCCCGCGGTGGTGGCCTCGCGCAGCCGCCTCTATCCCGGTTCCGAGGGTGTGATGGGCTGGGAGGTGGGCGAGACCGGCTTCCGGGTGGTGCTCGACGCGAGCGTCCCGGAGGTGGTGCGCGCCTACCTGGCGGACGACGTCACCGGTTTCCTCGCCGACCACGGCCTGGCCGGCGGGGACGTGACGGCGTGGGTGTGCCATCCCGGCGGGCCGAAGGTGCTGGAGGCGGTGGCGGAGACGCTCGGGCTGCCCGAGGGCGCGCTGGACCTCACCTGGCGCTCGCTGGCCGAGGTCGGCAACCTCTCGTCCTCCTCCGTGCTGCGTGTCCTGCGGGACACCCTCGCTCTGCGCCCGCCGCCCCCGGGGACGCCGGGGCTCCTGCTGGCCATGGGGCCGGGATTCTGTTCCGAACTCGTCCTGCTGCGCTGGTGAGGGCCCATGTCCTGGCACCTGTCGTCCTGGTACCTGCTCCTGGTGCTGCTCGTCGGCCTGGAGCGCGTCGCCGAGCTGGTCGTCGCCCGGCGCAACGCGCGCTGGAGCGCGGCCCGCGGCGGGGTGGTGCACGGCCGGGGCCACTACCCCTGGATGGTCGCCCTGCACACCGGCCTGCTGGCCGGGTGCCTGGTGGAGGCGGGCCTGGCCGGCCGGCCGTTCACGCCGGCGCTCGGCTGGCCGATGCTCGCCCTGGTGGTCGCCGCGCAGGGACTGCGCTGGTGGTGCGTCGCCGCGCTCGGCCGGCAGTGGAACACCCAGGTGATCGTCGTACCCGGCCTGCCGCTGGTCGAGCGCGGCCCGTACCGGCTGCGGTGGTTGCGGCACCCCAACTACGTGGCCGTGGCCGTCGAGGGCGCGGCGCTGCCGCTGGTGCACGGGGCGTGGATCACCGCGCTGACGTTCACCGTGCTCAACGCGGTGCTAATGGCGGTGCGGATCCGGTGCGAGGAGGCCGCGCTGGCCTCGCTCGCCCCCGCGACCGCCGCCGGGCGGGCCCCGGCATGATCGACGTCCTGGTCGCGGGCGGCGGGCCGGCGGGACTGGCCACCGCGGTCAACGCCGCGCTGGCCGGGATGGAGGCGGTGGTGGTCGAGCCGCGGCCCGTCCCGGTCGACAAGGCGTGCGGCGAGGGACTGATGCCCACCGGGGCCGCCGCGCTGCGCGCGCTCGGCGTGCGGGTGGAGGGCCGGGCCCTGCGCGGGATCCGCTACCTCGACGGGCGGCGGGAGGCCGAGGCGCCGTTCCGCTGCGGGCCGGGGCTGGGGGTGCGGCGGACGGCGCTGCATGCCGCGCTGGCCCTGCGGGCGAAGGAGCTGGGGGTCGAGATCGTCCCGGGGAAGGTGACCGAGGTCCGGCAGGACGGCACCGGGGTGGAGGCGGCGGGGCTGCGGGCCCGCTGGCTGGTGGCCGCGGACGGCCTGCACTCCCCGCTGCGCGCCCGGCTCGGGCTGGAGCTGCCCTGCCGCGGGCTCCGCAGGTACGGCCTGCGCCGGCACTACCCCGTGGCCCCGTGGACGGACTTCGTCGAGGTCCACTGGGCGGCGGACGGGGAGGCGTACGTGACGCCGGTGGGTGACGAACTGGTTGGGGTGGCGGTGCTGAGCTCGCGGCGGCGCGGCTACTCGGAGCACCTGGCGGACTTCCCTGAGCTGATGGAGCGGCTGCGGGTCCCCGCGGTGACCCCGGTGCGCGGTGCCGGGCCGCTGCGCCAGCGGGTGCGCGCCCGGGTCGCCGGGCGGGTGCTGCTGGTCGGCGACGCCGCCGGCTACGTCGACGCGCTCACCGGCGAGGGCGTGTCGCTGGCGCTGGCCTCCGCCCGCGTGCTGGTGGGCTGCCTGCGCTCCGGCGCCGCCGAGTCGTACGAGGCCGCCTGGCGGCGGCTGTCGTGGCGGCACCGGCTGCTCACCGCGGCGCTGGTGGGCACGCGCCGCTTCGGGCCGGCCGCCCGGTTGATCGTCCCGGCGGCCCGGCGGATGCCCGCCGTGTTCGGCGCCGCGGTGCGCGCCCTGGCCTAGGGAACCGGTGCCGAGGTCCGGTGGCACCGGGTGAGGTCATTCCGTTCCGGGCCCGGGGTGGGCGGCCGTGCCGCCGGCCGTCACGCGGCAGTTCTCGCACCCGGTAAAGCAGCCGCGGCAAAGGCCTGCGTGTTGCGGGGAGTTTCTTGAGACTGGTGTTACGCGCGCCCGGGAATCATCGGGGGATACGGAGAAGGCGTCTGCATAGCCGACATCGGTGCCGCGATGAGGGGGTGGCGATCATGTCTGCTGTGATTCGTTCCGGGGGCGCGCCCCGTCTGGTGAAAGGGCTCACCGCCGCCGCGTTGACACTGGGAATCCTCGGAGGTACGACCGCCGCGGCGGTGCCTCAGGCCTGGGCGGGCGACACGCCCGTCAAAGTGATCGAGTCGGAGTTCTTCATCGCGCTCTCGAAGAAGAACTTCCACCCGGGAACCCACACGTTCAGGATCCGCAACGTGGGGTTCGCCCCGCACGCCTTGTCGATCAAGGGGCCCGGCGTCAGCACCACCTCCAAGGTCATCCCGGGCGGGGGCAGGGCGAAGCTCACGGTCTCCCTGAAAAAGGGGACGTACAGGGTGTGGTGCCCGGTGGACAGGCACCTCCAGAAGGGGATGGCGACGACGATCAGGGTGAGGTAGCCGACCCGCGGCTGACCGGCCGGCGGCCGGAGCCGCATGTCGCGGGAGCGCCGGCCGTGACGGCCGGACGGCCGGCCCCGCCGGGCGGCCCGGGGGATGGGGGCCCGGTGGCCGTCCTCCCCGGGTACCTCGTCCGGCCCGGTGGGAGAGACCTTCGCGGTCTCCCCCGCTTCTCGCCGGCCGGATCGTGACGCCCGGTGTGCTTGCCGGACTCCTGGCCGGCGAGGATCCGGATGCTCCGCCAGAGGCCTGATCGCTCCGAGGGCATGCCCCGGGGACGCCGTTCCGGAAGCCCGATCGCTCCGCGGACACGCCCCGGAGACGAGCTGCCGGGGCGGGGTCCTACGAGGACGGGATCCGGTGGACGGCGCTCAGGCTGGGGGCGTAGCGGTGCGACCCGTCGAAGCGGATCCGCCACTCGCCGCGCGGGCGGACCGGCAGGGTACGGCCGAAGCGGCCGTGAGCGTCGGTTGTGGTCGTGCCCATCTCCGTCCACTCCTCCCGTTCCGAGGCTCGGTGCAGGATCTCGACGGGCCGGTCGGGGAAGGGGGCGTAGTCCAGGTACCCCTGCGGGTCGACCCGGTTGAGCGCGCCGCGCACCCGCGTGCCCTCTCCCCTGCCGGTCGCCTGGACCGCGCTGAATTTGGTCTCGCGCTTGAGCCAGAAGCCCGCGTGCCCGGTGACAGTCCTGCCGCCGGTGCCCCTGGCGGTCACGGTGACGGTCCAGCGGCCGGCGGGGTACCAGCGGTCCAGGCTGTCCTCCGGCGCGAAACGCCAGGTCTCCCACCCGTCCGCGGCCCGGGAGACGACCGCGCCCGCGCCGGTCGCCGCGTGGCCCGGGACGGCGTGCCGGGGCGCGGCGAGACCGGCCAGCGGAGCCGGGCCGCGCGCGAGGAACGGGCCGGGCCGGGGCACCGCGCCGGGGCCGGGACGGACGGGAACGGGAACGGCGGGACCGGGACGGACGGGGACGGCGGCGTCCGGACCCGGACGGGCGGGAACGGCGGAGCCGGGTCCGGCGGCGTCCGGGGGCACCGCCGGACCCGGCCGCGGGGCCGGGCGCGAAGCGGGCGACGCGTCCGGCCCCGGTCTCGGCTCGGGACGCGGTCCCGGACGGGGACGCGGATCCGGAGCGGCCGGGTCGGGCACGCCGACCGGGAAGACCGTGGCCCCGGAGCCGGGCGGCGCCCCCGGCTCGACCTGGATCGTCACCCCCGCGGGGCCGGCCACACCGCGGGCGACGACCTCGATCACCAGGCGTACCGCGTCGGTCGGCCCGACCACCGGGGCGGCGGGGCGCAGCGTGACCGAGCGGATCACCAGATCCTCGACCGCGGCGGCCGGGGCCCCGGCGGGCACCGGCAGGGACACGGCCCCCGCGGCCAGGGACGCCAGCAGGACTCTCATGGCTCCTCCGCTCCCCGAAGAGAGCGGCCTCCCGCCTCCCCCGGCCGAGGTGGACGACGGCCGAGCCCCTGCCGTTCCGGACGGCCCGACCGTGATGGGGACGCGGTTCCCCCGCCCGGTGAGTCCGGCGGCCCTCTCGCCAAAGTTGATGGTCATGGTTCCGGACGCTAGGGAACCGCCGGTAAGGATCGGGTAGCCGACACACGCCCGGTTGGCAAAGCGGCACGGGGAAACGCCCGGCACCTCCACTTTCGCGGTGGAAGGCCGGGCATCGTGCGGGCCGGTCCCGGGCACCCCGCACCGGCGGGCGCCCGGGACCGGGACCCGGCTCAGTCGCCGGCGTACATGTCGTCGATGATCTCGGCGTACTTGGCGTGGATGACGCGGCGCTTGAGCTTCAGGCTCGGGGTCAGCTCCGCGGTCTCGGCCGTCCACTCCACCGGCAGCAGCCGCCAGCGCTTGACCTGCTGGACACGGGCGAGCTTCTCGTTGGCGGCGGCGACCGCGGCCTCGGCGGCCTTCAGGACGTCGGGGTGCTGGGCGAACTCGGCGAGGGTGGTGAACTCGATGCCGTGGCTCTGCGCCCAGCCCGGGGCCGCCTCACCGTCGAGGGTGAGGATCGCCACCGGGTACGGCCTGCTGTCGCCGTAGGCGAGGGCCTGGCCGATGAGCGGGTGCTCCTTGAGGAGGTTCTCGATGTTGGCCGGGGAGATGTTCTCGCCGCCGGCGGTGATGATGAGTTCCTTCTTGCGGTCGAGGATCCTGACGAAGCCGTCCTCGTCGACGGAGCCCACGTCGCCGGTGTGCAGCCAGCCGTCCTCGTCCAGCAGCTCGGCGGTGGCCTCGGGGCGGTTCAGGTAGCCGCGGGCGTTGGCGGGGCTGCGGGCGAGGATCTCGCCGTCCTCGGCGATGCGGACCTCGACACCCGGACCGGCCTGGCCGACCGTGCCGAGCTTGAAGCGGTCGGGGGCGTTGGCGGTGAACGCGCCCGTCGTCTCCGTCATGCCGTAGACGTCCAGCACCTTCAGGCCGAGACCGGCGAAGAAGCGCTGGACCTCCAGCGGCATGGGCGCGGCGGCGGTGGCCAGCCAGCCGGCGTTGTCGAGGCCGATCAGCGACCGGATGAGCGAGAGCAGGGAGGCGTCGGCCTGCTCGTAGGCCGCCCGCACCTCGGGCGAGAGCGTGCCGCCGTACTGGCTGGCCTCGATGTAGGCGAGCCCGGCGGCCATCGCCGTGCGGACGCTCTCCTGCTGCTCCTCCGGCTGGGTGGACAGCAGCGCCTGCAGGCGGGCCATCATCTTCTCCCACACGCGCGGGACGCCGAAGAACAGCACCGGCTTGACCTGGCCGAGGACCGCGCCGAGCTGGGCGAGGTCGGTGCAGAAGTGGACGTGGGAGAGCTTGAAGAGCGGCAGGTAGAGGCTGAGCACCCGCTCGGCGATGTGGGCGTACGTCAGGTAGGAGATCTGGGTGCCCTTGACGGGCAGGTTGGCCATCCGGTTGGTCGCCACGACCTCGTAGAAGACGTTGGCGTGGGTGAGCGGCACGCCCTTGGGGTTGCCGGTGGTGCCGGAGGTGTAGAGCACGGTGAGGGTGTCGTCGGCGGTGACCGCCCGCCAGCGGGCGTCGACGGTGCCGGGGTCGGTCGCGAGCCGCTCGCGGCCGAGGGCCAGGAAGTCGTCCCAGGAGACGAACCGGTCGCCGGACGGGGCGCCCTCAAGCACGATGATCTTGCGAAGGTCCGGGAGGCGGTCCAGGACCGGCTCCCACCGCGCCAGGTCCGCCGGGCCGCCGAGGACCGCGATCCTGGCCCCGACGTCGCCGGCGACGAAGGCCACCTGCTCGGGCGCGAAGGTCGAGTAGACCGAGCACGGGACGGCGCCGGCGTGCACCGCGCCGAGGTCCGCCAGCACGTGCTCACTGCGGTTGATCATCATGAGGGCGACCGCCTCGCCCGGCTCCAGCCCGAGGGCCACGAAACCCGCGGCGATCTCCAGGACGCGCCGCCGGGCCTCGGCGTAGGTCAGGGTGGACCAGCCCCCCTCCACCGGATCGGAGTAGGCCGGCGCGTCGGGATCGCTCTCGGCCGCCTCCTTCAGCTGGTCGCAGACCGTCCGGCCCGCGATCTCCCGCTCGATCTCCGCACGCTCCTCAAGGACACCGGTCATGACGCGCCTCCTGAAAGTGCTTACTTGCACGAGTGGCATGCATCGCACCACACACGGTTCCCCATGGACAAGACCTTGAAAGACAGAAGAAACACCACGGTGCTCAACCCTGTGGTCACGGCACGGCAGGAGGTGTACGGAAAGTCGCGGGACGATCACGTGAGGGGATCCCGGCGGGCGGCCCGCCACCGGAACCCTCCCGGACGCGCCCGGTGCGGGTCATGGGAGGGTTGACCCGTGAACCAGGTGCTCGACCTCGTCGGAATCTTCGTCTTCGCCCTCTCCGGCGCCCTCGTCGGCGTGCGCAGGCGGCTCGACGTGGTCGGCATGGCCGTGCTGGCCGAGATGACCGCGCTGGGCGGGGGCATCCTGCGCGACCTGATCCTGAACGTGCGGCCCGCCGCCTTCTCCAGCGTGGGCTACGTGCTCGTCCCGGTCGCCGCGACCGTGATCGTGTTCTTCTGGCACCCGCAGGTGGAGCGGGTGATGCCCGCCGTGAACGTGCTCGACGCCGCGGGCCTCGGCCTGTTCTGCGCGGTCGGCACCGAGAAGGCGCTGGACTACGGTCTCAGCCCGCTGCACGCGGCCCTGCTCGGGGTCACCACGGCGGTCGGCGGCGGCATCCTGCGCGACGTCCTCTCCGGGCAGATCCCGGCCCTGTTGTACGACCGCCAGCTGTACGCGGTGCCCGCCATGCTCGGCTCGGCGGTGATGGCGGCGCTGTACACGCTGGACCTGCACGGCTGGCCGGCCACCCTGTCCGCGGCCGTCCTCGCCTTCGGGCTGCGTGTGGCGGCCGTCCGGCTGCGCCTGCGCGCGCCACTGGCCAGGGGCGTCACCGCCGAGTAGGCCCCGCACCCCCGGTTCCGGCGAGTGGCGGAGTGGCTCAACCGCTGTTCCGGCCGGGCCGGTCCTGCTCACGCTGGTAGACGTCGGGGATGTCGTCCCGGTCGTGGTCGGCGGTCTCGGCCCGGTGAATGTCCCGATAGACGCGGTTGCGCAGGCGAAGGATCACCCCCGCCAGCAGTGCCGCGGTCAGCGAACCGGCCAGCACCGCCAGTTTGACGTGATCGTCACGGTCGCTGCCGATGCCGAAGGCCAGCTCGCCGATCAGCAGGGACACGGTGAAGCCGATCCCGGCCAGGATCGACAGCCCCAGCACGTCGATCCAGGCCAGACCCTCATCCAGCTCGGCGTGGGTGAAGCGGGCCACCAGCCAGGTCGCGGCCGCGATCCCGACGGGTTTGCCGACGATCAGGCCGACCACGATGCCGACGGTCACCGGGTCGCTGAACGCGGCGGTCAGCCCGCTGGCTCCGCCCAGCGGCACACCGGCCGACAGCAGCGCGAAGACCGGCACGGCCACCCCGGCCGACAGGGGACGGAACCGGTGCTCGAAGTGCTCGGCCAGCCCCGGCCCGGCCTGCGGTCCACCGGCCGCCCGGCTGCGCACCACCGGCACGGCGAAGGCCATCAGCACCCCGGCGACGGTGGCGTGCACCCCGGAGGCGTGCACCAGAGCCCACACCGCCAGCGCCAACGGCAACAACAGCCACCAGGCGCGCACCCGCTTCTGCACCAGGGCGGCGAACAACGCCAGCGGCACGGCCGCCGCCGCCAGCGGTCCCCAAGACAGCTGATCGGTGTAGAACACCGCGATGATCATGATGGCCAGCAGATCGTCGACCACGGCCAGGGTCAGCAGGAAGGTACGCAGCGCCGCCGGCAGATACCGGCCGATGACCGCCAGCATGGCCAGGGCGAAAGCGATGTCGGTCGCGGTGGGAATCGCCCACCCCACCGCCGCGCCGGCCGCCTGCCGGGTGACGAGCAGGTACAGCCCCGCCGGGACGATCACCCCGCCGAAGGCGGCCGCGACCGGCACCGCGGCCCGCCGGACGTCGCGCAGGTCCCCGGCGACGAACTCGCGTTTGAGCTCCAGCCCGGCGACGAAGAAGAAGATCGCAAGCAGTCCGTCGGCGGCCCAGGTGGCCAGATCCAGTCGCAGGTGCAGCGCGGCCGGCCCGACCTCGACGGCCCGCAGCGCCTCATACGACTCCGACCAGGGGGAGTTGGCCCAGATCATCGCCACCGTCGCACCGGCCAGCAGCAACGCGCCGCCGATGGTCTCCTTGCGCAGGATGTCGGCGATCCGCCGCGCCTCGGGCCACGAGCCCCGGCCGAACAACCCAGGCGTGCCGAACGTACTATTCATCGTGAACTACCCCAGGTCAGGTCGGAAACAGATCCATTGCTGCCGACCAGACTTCCCGGCACACCACCGACCACCCTACCGGCACGCTCGCCGGCGCCTCCCGGCCGCCCCTGCCGAGCTGGGGTGAATCCGCCGGCCGAGGCCCGGTCCCCGCCCGGGGCACGCCGGTCCGTTCGGCGTCCGCCCCGGGCCGGCAGCCGCACCTGCCGCGCCGGAACCCGTCCGGGAGAACCCGCCGCCGGGGCAGGAGACCGAAGCGTCACCTCCCGGGCGCCGAGGGGGCCGGGGAGCAACGCGGTCGAGGACATCGAGCTCGCCGACGGCTCGCCGGGCGCCGAGAGGGCCGGGGAGCAGCCCTGTCAGCCCTTTTCCGGCTCCTTGGGTCCGTCCTCCGGGTGATCCGTGCCGGTCGTCCTTTCCCGCGCGGTCACAGGGCCGGGGTGAGCGGCTTGGCCGGGCGGGCGCCGTACGCGCCCTTGACCCTGGCCTCGGCGATGCGTCGCACCGCCTCGGCGAGCACCCCCGGCGGCTGGGTGAAGGGGAGGCGCAGCCGGCCCTCCAGCGTGCCGTCCACGCCGAACCAGCGCCCGGGTGCGAGCCGCACCCCGTGGCAGGCCGCCGCGTCGGCCAGTGCCGTGGCCTCGGGGCCGGCCAGACGCACCCAGAGCGAGCCCCCGCCGCGGGGCACGGTGAAGCTCCAGTCGGGCATGTGCTCGGCCAGCTCGGCCGCCAGGACGTCGCGGGAGGCGCCGAGGGCGCGGGCACGCTCGGCGCGCGACTCCTCGATGCCCTCGAACAGCCTGACCACCACGAGTTGCTCGAAGAGCGGGCTGGCGATGTCGACGGCCGCGCGGAGCACGGCCAGGCGGCCGACCGTGGCGGCGGTGGTGCGGATCCAGCCGATGCGCAGCCCGCCCCACCACAGCTTGGACGCCGACCCGATGGTGATCACCCGCCCGTCGGTGTCGAAGGCGGCCAGCGGCGCGACCGCGGGCTGCTCGTCGATGGCCAGCTCGGCCCAGCTCTCGTCGACCACCAGGGTGGTGCCGTACTGCCTGGCCGCCTCCGCCAGCCCCGCCCGCGTGGCCTCGTCCATCACGTGGCCGGTGGGGTTCTGGAAGTCGGGGATCACGTACGCGAGCCGGGCCGCCGACTGGCGCATCGCGCAGGTCAGCAGGTCCAGGTGCCAGCCCCCGTCGGGGATGCCGACCGGGACGATCCTGGCGCCGCGCATCCGGGACAGGTCGATCGCGTGCGGGTAGGTGGGCGACTCCAGCAGCACCGGGTCGCCGCGCGAGAGCAGCATGGCGGTCACCAGGTGAATGGCCTGCTGGGCGCCGGTGGTGACCAGGATCTGCTCGGGGCGGGTGGCCAGCCCGCGCGCGGTGTAGCGGGCCGCGATCGCCCGGCGCAGCGGGGCGATGCCGACCGGGTCGTAGCCCATGCCGAGCGCGTAGCGCGGGTAGTGTTCGCTCGCGAAGGCGATCGCCCCCGGCAGGCTGGAGATCGCGCTCGGCGCGGCGGTGTGCAGCGGGAGCAGGCCGTCGTCGGCTGCGGCGATCCACGGGTTGTCGGTGCCCATGGAACCGGCGTCGGGCAGCGCGGTCCAGCTTCCGGCGCCCTGCCGGCTCTCCAGGTAGCCCTGCTCACGGAGCCGGTCGTAGGCCGCGGTGACGGTGGTGCGGCTGACGCCCAGCGCCTCGGCGAGGTGGCGCTCGGCGGGCACGCGCACCCGCACGGGCAGGCGCCCGTCGAGGATCAGCGACCGCATGGCCCGGGCCAGGGCCCGGTAGTACGGTCTGGCGCCCGGGCCGACCGCCACGAGGCGGGCGAGCTGGGGTCCGCTGAGATACCGGTCCACGCCGCCCAGCATAAGGCCACTTTCCATGATTGGCTCTTTGAAGAGACCATAATGGCCTGGACGATTAACGCCATTATGAGCGAACTCTCCCTACCGACCTTCGGCCCCCTGCCCAACCGTCTCCTCCGCCTGTACGCGGGCCTGGCCTTCTACGGCGTCGGCATCGCCCTGCAGATCCGGTCCCACCTGGGCGGCAGCCCCTGGGACGTCTTCCACCAGGGCCTCTCCGTCCGGCTGGGCCTGTCGGTCGGCACCTGGATCATCCTGGTGGGCGCCGCGGTCATGCTGCTGTGGATCCCCCTCCGGCAGAAGCCGGGCGTGGGCACCGTCAGCAACGTCGTCTTCGTGGGACTGTTCGCCGACGCGGCCATGTGGCTGATCCCCGCCCCGGACGCGGTGGCCGCGCGCTGGGCGTACCTGGTGGCCGGCGTCGTCGTCACCGCCGCGGCGACCGGCCTGTACATCGGCGCCGGTCTCGGCGCCGGCCCCCGCGACGGTCTGATGACCGGCCTGAACCGCCTCGGGCTGTCCATCCGCTCGGCGCGCACCGCCATCGAGGTCACCGTGCTGGCCGTCGGCTGGCTGCTGGGCGGGACCGCGGGCGTGGGGACACTGGTCTTCGCCCTGGTGATCGGGCCGCTGACCCAGTTCTTCATGCCCAGGATGCGTCCTCGGGCATGACCCGCCCGCCGGGGTCGCCGAGGCGTTAGCGTCGAGCCATGTGGATCGAGGACTACGCACTCATCGGTGACATGCAGTCGGCCGCCCTGGTCGGCCGGAACGGCTCCATCGACTGGCTCTGCCTTCCGCGCTTCGACTCACCCTCCTGCTTCGGGGCGCTGCTCGGCGGCAAGAACCACGGCCAGTGGTGGATCGGTCCCTCGCACGCCGAGCGGCCCCGGGCCACCCGGCGCCGCTACCGGGGTGAGACGCTCGTCCTCGAAAGCGAGTGGGACACCCCCACCGGCACCGTCCGGGTCATCGACTTCATGCCCACCCGGCACACCAACCCCGACCTGGTCAGGATCGTCGAGGGCGTGTCCGGGACGGTGGCCATGGCCACCGAGATCCGCATCCGCTTCGACTACGGCCGCATCGTGCCCTGGGTGCGCCGCAGCGACGGCCTGCTGCAGGCCATCGGCGGGCCCGACTCGGTGTGGCTGCACGCCCCCGTCCCGCTGCAGGGCGGCGACTACGCGCACCACGCGAGCTTCGAGGTCTCCGCGGGCGAGCGCATGGCGTTCATCTTCACCTGGCATCCCTCCCACGAGCCCAAGCCCGTCGAGATCGACCCGTACGAGCAGCTGGTGGAGACCGAGAAGCTGTGGGACGAGTGGGTGGCCCAGTGCACCTACCAGGGCCCGTGGCGCGAGGCCGTGGTGCGCTCCCTCATCACGCTCAAGGCGCTCACCTACGCCCCCACCGGCGGCATCGTGGCCGCCCCGACCACCTCGCTGCCCGAGGACCTCGGCGGGGTCCGCAACTGGGACTACCGCTACTGCTGGCTGCGCGACGCCACCATGACCCTGGACGCCCTCATCGGCGCCGGTTACCTGGACGAGGCCCGCGCCTGGCGGTCCTGGCTGCTGCGCGCCATCGCGGGCCGCGCCCAGGACCTGCAGATCATGTACGGGGTCGCCGGGGAGCGCCGCCTGACGGAGCTGGAGCTCGGCTGGCTGCCCGGGTACGAGAACTCCCGGCCGGTCAGGATCGGCAACGGCGCGGTCGAGCAGCTCCAGCTGGACGTCTACGGCGAGGTCCTGAACTCCCTGCACCTGTCGCGCGTCTCGGGCCTCGAGCCGGACCACCGGGCCTGGACCATCCAGTGCGAGCTCGTCGCCTACGTGGAGGAGCACTGGGACGAGCCCGACGAGGGCCTGTGGGAGGTCCGGGGGCCGCGCCGCCACTTCACCCACTCCAAGGTGATGTGCTGGGTCGCCCTCGACCGGGCCGTCAAACAGGTGGAGTCCTTCGGCAAGGCCGGCCCGCTGGAGCGCTGGAAGGAGACGCGCGACCGCATCCACGCCGAGATCTGCGACAAGGCCTTCGACCCGGTGCGCGGCACCTTCACCCAGTCGTACGGCTCGCGGGAACTGGACGCCGCCCTGCTGCTGATCCCGATCGTCGGCTTCCTGCCGCCGGAGGACCCCCGCGTGATCGGGACGGTGGAGGCGATCCAGCGCGAGCTGATGGCCGACGGCTTCGTGCTGCGCTACCCGGTGGCCGCCGACAACGACGTGGACGGCCTGCCGGGCGGCGAGGGCGCCTTCCTGGCCTGCAGTTTCTGGCTGGCCGAGGCGCTGGCGATGATCGGCCGCAAGGCCGAGGCCGTCGAGCTGTTCGAGCGGCTGCTGGAGCTCCGCAACGACGTCGGCCTGCTCGCCGAGGAGTTCGACCCCCGCTACGGCCGCATGGTCGGCAACTTCCCCCAGGCGTTCAGTCACGTCCCTCTGATCCACGTGGCGCGTGCGCTCAGCTGAGACTCAGGGTCCGATTTTGTGGCGTTTTATACAGTTTTGACCGCTTTTGGCGCTCTGTTGGGACATGATTTGAAAAATCCCCAAAAAATCTTGAACCAGTCTGCAACTATCAGGCCGGATCGTGACTCTCATCCTGTGTACGACCCACCCGGAAAGGAACGACCATGAGCGACTTCGACGTCACCACCACCGACTACTACGACACCAACGGCGACGGTGACACCGACGTGCAGTACATCGACTACAACAACGACGGCGTCGCCGACGTGGAGTACTACGACACCAACGGCGACGGCCGCACCGACGTGGAGTACCGCGACTACAACGCCGACGGCGTCGCCGACGAGGTCCTCGTCGACCTCAACGGCGACGGCTACGCCGACTACACCGAGACCGGCCCCTTCACCGCCTGACCACACGACCCGGCATGAGCCCGTGTGACCTCACCGAGGGGGGAACCCGGATCCGCGTCACACGGGCGGCCGACCAGGAAGGCGATCGATGAGGCATCGACGCGCGCTCCTCCCCCTGCTGCTCCTGGCCGTACCGGCACTGACCGGTTGCGCCGAGGGAGTGGCGGGTTCCCGCGGGCAGGAGCTCGGCGCGCCACCGGCGCCCCTGCGTGACGGCGCGGGCGCCTCCGTGCGCCCGCTGCGTCCAGGTGACGGCGATGGGGGGCTGCTGGGCGGGTTCGCCCCGCTGCCCCTGATGCTCGCGCTGGCCGCGGGTGCCCTGGTGCTGATCGCTGCCGCCGTCTACGTATGGCACCGCAACCGGCTCCCGGCCCCCCCGCCGGGGACCTGGCAGCCCGGCGCCGCCCCACCCGGGGGGCCGGGGGCGCCCGGGACGCCCCCCGGAACGTGGTCCACCGGGGCCTACCCGGCCGTGGGGACGCCCACCGCGGCCCACCCGGCGGCCGGAACGCCCACCGCGGCCCACCCAACCGCGGGAACACCCGTCACGACCCCCCCGACCACCACGACGCCCGAGGCGGAGCACCCGGCCGTGAGCACGCCCACCGCGGAGCACCCGGCCGCGGAAACACCCACCGCGGAGCACCCGGCCGTGAGCACGCCCACCGCGGAGCATCCGGCCGCGGAAACACCCACCGCGGAGCACCCGGCTGCCGGAGTGCCCACCGCGAGCACACCCGCCGCAAGCACGGCCACCGCGGAGCACCCGGCGACGGGAACACCCGTCACGGCCCCCCCGACCACCACGACGCCCGAGGCGGAGCACCCGGCGGCCGGGACGCCCACCGCGGCCCACCCGGCCCCGGAAACGCCCGCGCGGGAGCACCCGACGACCGGAACACCCACCATGGAGCACGCGCCCGCAACGACGCCCGCCGAAGTGCCGACCGCGGAGTACCCCCGGCAGCCCGCGCCCGCCGGTCCGCGGGCCCGGCGGGAAGCCGAGGCGCCCGCCGATCCCTTCCCGGAGGGACCCGCCAACCCCTTCCCCGAGGCGGGCGGCAGTCCCTTCCCCGAGACGCTCGGCGGTCCCCTCCCCGAGATTCCGCCGGTCCCGGCCGGCGACCCCGGGGCGCCGGCCGTTCCGGCTCCGGCAGGCGGGCCTGCGGAGGCGGGGGGAACGGCCGGGTCCGACCCGCTGGCGGAGGCCCTGACCGAGTTCGCCGCGAGCGGGATCAGCCCGGCGCTCGCGCAGCAGGTGGAGCGGCTCTTCGCCGACGGCCACCCGGGGCGCGAGGCGCTCATCGCGGCCTGCATCGGCTACCGGGACCAGATCGCCGAACGGCACCCGCGGATGGCCGCGACGCTGCTGGACGGGCTCAACCGGGCCGGCGTCCGGGAGCTCGTCGCGGACGGGCAGCGGTTCGACCCGCGCCTGCACGAGGCGTTCGGCACCGAGCCGACCGACCGGCCCGAGCTGCACGACACCGTGGCGGAGACCGTCAAGCGGGGGTACGCCGACGGCGAGCGCGTCATCCGTGTGCCGCAGGTCGCCGTCTACCGTCACGAACCCGCCGGCACGGGATCGGCGCAGTGAGCGCCGCGCCCGCGGTCCGGGTTCCCGGACCGCGCGGTGGCCCGGTTCCGTGCCCGGCCCGGGGCCCCGCTCCGGGCCGCGGGCCCGGCTCAGTTCTCGGCGAGCCCGGCCCGCAGGCGTGCCCTGCCCCGGTGGATCCAGACCCGTACCGTGTTGAGCGGCACCCCGAGCGAGGCCGCCACCTGCTCGTAGGTCAGCCCGCCCGCCCACAGCAGCAGCACCTCCCGCTGCGAGGGCGGCAGTGTGGCCAGTGCCCGGCGCAGGTCGGCCAGGCGTGCCACGGAGTCCTCGAAGGGTTCGGCGACCGCCGAGTCCTCGGCCACCTGGGCGTAGAGCACCCCGCAGGAACGGCGCCGCACCACCGTGTGCGCGGCGTTGCGCGCGATGACGAGGACCCAGGCCCGGAAGGACGCCCGTCCCTCGAAGGTGTGCAGGCCCCGCCAGGCGGCGAGCTGCGTCTCCTGGAGCGCGTCGAGCGCGTCGGCGCGGTTCTCCGTCAGGTGGTAGCAGACACCGAAGGCCGGGCGCTGCACGGTGGCCCACAGCGCGCGGAAGGCGGTCTCGTCACCTGCGCGCGCCTCGGCGACGAGAAGCGTCTCGTCGCCGAGGGCCGCGCTCAGCGACCCGGTCGTCATCGGCGTCCATCCTTCATGGGCGGAAAGTCAGCTAATGACACCACGCCTCACAAATGCCCGGTATGAGGCTACACACCCTGATATTGGACCGTAACAATTTCTGGTTGGGGTCAACGATGGAGGAGCCGGACGACCTGGCCGAGCTGCGTCGACTCCTCTTCGCGGCGATCCCCTACCCCACCGAGGAGGAGAATCTGGCGATGCTCGCCCAGACGCTCTCGTCGAGCACCCCCGGCCCGTGCCCGCCGCCCGACCCGGGCGGGCCCGGCTCCCCTCCCGCGCAGGGGGCGCGGGACCTGCCCGTACTCGTACCCGGTGCCCGGAGATCCCCGGAGCGCACGAACCGTACGGCGGGGGGTGGCGCGTGACCGCCGGACCGGCCGAGCTGCTGCGCGGCCTGTGCGACGCCACGGTGGCGAAGCTGGCCGGCGCCGAGCTGCGCGAACGGGTGGCGCAGGTGCGCGCCGACCTCGACGCGCCGCTGCGCGTGGCCGTGGCGGGCGCGGTCAGCAGTGGCAAGTCGACCCTGGTGAACGCGCTGCTCGGGCTGCCCGTCGCCCCCGTCGACGCGGGCGAGTGCACCTTCGTCGTCACCCAGTACGAGTACGGCGAGGACGACGGCCTGATCACGATCGAGCTCAAGGACGGCGGCGTGGCCCGCTCCCGGCTGCTGCCGGGCCACCGGCTCCCCTCGGAGCTCGGCGTCGACGTGGCCCGGATCAGGCGCCTGCGGGTCTCGTTGAACCTGCCGTCGCTGCGGACGGTCACCATCATCGACACGCCCGGCATGAACACGGTGACCGCCACCAACGAGCGGGCCGCCCGGAGCATGCTGTTCGGCTCGGGCGACGAGGACGACCGCGCGCAGGCGATGATCTACGTGCTGCGCTACGTCCAGAAGTTCGACGACACCACCCTGTCCGAGTTCCGCGGCCTGACCGACGCCTGCGGCATGAGCTGCGTCAACACCCTCGCCGTGCTCGGCCAGGTCGACCGGCGCGGCGACGAGGACGACCCCTGGCCGACGGCCAGGCGGCTGGCCGCCAAGGGCTACCAGGACCTGCGCACCTCCGTCTTCGACGTGGTCCCGGTGATCGGCCTGCTGGCCGAGACGGCGCGCGCGTGCCCGCTGGCCGCCGAGGAGGTCGAGGCGCTGTCGGTGCTGGCCGGGCTCGACGAGGACGACCTGGAGGACTACCTCCTCGACCTGGAGGACTTCCGCACCGCGCCCGACCTGCCCGTCCCGGCCGAGGTGCGGCACCGCCTGGTGGAACGGCTGCACCGCTACGGCATCGCCACCGCGGTGGCCGCGGTACGGAACGGGATCCGCGACGGCGCCGCGCTCACCGCCCACCTGCTGGAACGCTCGGGATACGCCTCGGCCGGCCGGGCCGCGACCGGCTCGGTGGCCGCGGGCATCGCCCACTTCGCCCGCCGCGCCGACCAGCTCAAGGCGCTGGACGCGCTGACCCGGCTGCGCAGGATCGCCCGCACGCCCGCGCTGGGCGCCGACCGCGCCACCCTGGACGCGCTGGCTGCGCAGCTCGACGAGAACCGGCCGATCGCGACCGCCCTGGGCGGCCTGCGGATCTTCGCCGCGGCCGAGGCGCTCGGCCGCGGCGCCCTCGTCCTGAACGAGGAGATGACCGAGGAACTGCTCCGCCTGGCCCGCCACGACGACCCCGCCGAGCAGCTCGGCCTGCCCGCCGGGGCCTCGCAGCAGGAGATCGCCGCCGCGGCGACGACGGCGTCGATGCGCTGGCGCACGCTCGCCATGATGAGCGAGGGACGCACCGCCGGGCACCGGGCCAGGGACGTGCTGACCGTGCTGGAGGACATCGTCCTGGCGGCGCTGGAGGAGGAGAGCGCCCCGCAGCCCGGCGGCGGCGAGGCACTGCCCCCGCTACGCATCGACCCCGCCGCGATCGAGGCCCTGCGCTCCTCCCCCATGGTCCCGGCCGACGACCGGCGGGCGCTGGAGCTGCTGCTCTCCGGCACCGAGCTCGCCACCCAGCTCGGCGCCCCGCCCGGCAGCCCGCGCGCCGAGGTGGCGGGCTACGCCGCCGCCCTGGGCGCCCGGTTCCGGATCCTCACCCACCGCCCGCTGTCCCTGCGGCAGCGCCGGGCGGCGGAGACCCTCTGCGAGGCCTACGAGACCATCTGGGCGCACTACCACCAGGACGCTTCCTAGGCGCCCCGGACCGCGCCACCGGCAAGGGACGGTGGCGCGCACGATCCCCCGACAGGAGACAAGGACAGACGATGACGACCCCCGACCCGACCAGCCCCGTGGCCCGGCTGCTGCGCTACGCCAACGAGGTCCACGCGCTGGCCGGACAGTCCGGCAGGAAGGACCTGGCGGAGGTGCTGGCCGCGTACGCGGGCCGCTGGAAGGACGAGTGCACCGACATCGTGGTGGCCGGGGCGCAGAAGCGCGGCAAGAGCCGGCTGATCAACACCCTGGTGGGCCGGCCCGACCTGGTGCCGGTCGACGCCGACGTGGCCACCAACTGCTTCCTGTCGCTGCGGCGCGGCCCGCAGCTGGCCGCCGTGGTCCATCGCAACACCGACAAGGGACTCACCCAGACCCCGATCACCGTCGAGTCGATCCCCGACTACGCCTCGATGCGCGGGGACATCGGCAAACGCCGCGATGTCGTCAGCGTGGACATCACCCTGGACACCCCCGTCCTGGACGGCCTGCGGCTGCTCGACACGCCCGGCGTGGACAGCCTCACCGTGGGGCACCGGCAGGTGACCGTGGCGATGCTCCAGCGGGCCGACGCGCTGCTCTTCACGCTCAGCGCGCAGGACCAGCCGGTGCTCCGGCACGAGCTGGAGTTCCTCGCCGAGGCCGCCGAGCGGGTCCGGGCGATCGCGTTCGTGCTGACCAAGGTGGAGGACTCGGCCAACTGGAAGAGCCTCATGGAGGAGAACAAGGCCCGGCTGCGGACCTTCGTCACCGAGGCGATCGCGGCCGACCCCGGCCGGTCGGTGACGCTGAGCCCGCTGCTCTCCGCGCCGTGGATCCCGGTGAGTGCCAAACTCGCCGAGGCAGCCGAGGCCAAGCGCCGCGAGGGACGTCAGGAGCGCGCGGACGCGCTGCGGGCCCGCAGCGGGATGGACGCGCTGGAGCGGCAGCTGCGGGCCTTCGCCGAGGGCAGGGAGTCCGCGCGGGGCGCCACCGTGGTGGCCGCCGCGCTGTCGGTGCTGAACTCGCTGTCGACCGGGGCGAAGGACGACGTGGCCGTCGGCTCCGACGACGAGGGCGACCTGACCGCCCGGCTCGCCGAGGTGGACGCCGACCTGGCGGCCCTCACCGAGCTGACCGCCAAGCGCAGGGCGGGCGCGGTGGCCAACACCTTCCTCGCACGCGAGGTCGGGAGCATCGTGGCGGCGCGGTTGACCGAGATCCGCCAGCCGTACGAGAACACGATCGCCACCCTGAAGAACCAGGCGCAGATCGACAAGTACATGGCGGAGCTGCCGGAGAGCGCGCAGCGCTCGCTGGAGGCGGCCTGGTCGCAGATCATCTACGACACGGAGGTCCTGGCCCGGACCACCCTGGACGCCTTCGCCCGCGATCTCGGTCTCGACCCGGTGCAGCTGACCGTCGACCGGCGGGCGATGCCCAACCTGTCAGCGGTGCAGGTGCGGGGCGACATGGCCGCCGACGCCCCGGTCAACGTGGACCTGGTGCGCGACGTGCTGCCGTCGGCGTCGATGGGCCTGTCGTTCGGCGGCCTGGCCGCGGCCGCGCTCGGCCCGGTGGGCTTCCTGCTGGTCGCCCCCGCCCTGGGTGCGGCCATCTTCCTGGGCCGGCGCAAGATGGAGCAGGTGCAGCGCAGCCAGGCGGCGATCAGAACCGCGCTGCGGGACCAGTTCGCCCTGGTCACCCGGGAGATGACGCTCGACCTGGAGCGGATGGTCACCACCTGGCGGGTGAACGTCGAGCAGGCCGCGGACGACAGCCTGGCCCAGCGCCGCAAGGAGCTGGAGACCCGGCGCGCCGAACTGAAGTCCGCCTCCGCGCGCTCGGCCGCCGAGCGCCGCAAGGCACGCGAGTCCGGCCAGGAGCGCATCGCCAAGATCGCCGCTCTCACCACCCGCGGCCACGAGCTCCGCAAGGAGCTCGGCGCCGCCGTGGCCGCCCTGGGCGCCGCCCCGGCGGCCCCCGAGGGAGCGCCGGGGGCGGTCCCCCCGGTTCCCGCCGGAGCCTGAGAGCCCTCCCGGCCCCCGGGGCCCCGGAAAGCACGGGAACCCGGGGGCCGGGAGGAGACAGGAAGCCCGGGGACCGGAGAGCCGGGGACGCTCTCCCGGGGCCGCGGCCGCCGGGAGAGCGTCCCCACAGGATTCCGGAGAAAGCCGCCGGATCCCCGGAGGGCAGAGGCCACCCCGCCACACGCGGGGTGGCCTTTCTCGTGTGTGCCCGCCCGCGGGCCCTGAAGGCCCCGTCCGGGGCCGCGGGGGCGGGGCCTGGCCCCCGGAGCTCCGGAGCGGGGGCCCGAGCCTCACAGAGGCATGTGCACCAGGGTGGCGGGCTGGTCGCGGGTGGTCCCGCTGGTGTCGGCGGGACGGTGCAGGCAGAGCAGGCCCGTGGCGACCCGGGCGACCGGCTCGAACATGCCCGGCGTGCGGTGCACCTCCCGCGCCCCGCCGGGGGTGACGTGCAGGAGTCTGCTGCGGCCGGCGTCCAGCATGGTCATCCACATCGAGTCGCCGTCGGCGACCAGACGCGGGCGCTCCCAGCGATAGCGGGAGGTGAGGTGGCCGGCGAGGGTCGCCGACTGCTTGCCCATCAGGAACTCCAGCGTCTGGGAGCGCTGGTCGAAGATGCCGACCGACCAGCCCCGGGCGGGGCTGAGCTGGTCCGTGCCGACCGCGTAGATCTGGCTCCCCGCCGGGAACCAGCGCAGGGCGCCCGCCCGGGGCCGCGGCATGACGAGCTTGGTCTGGCCGTTGGGGAGGTCGGCCTCCAGCCCCGCCGAGCTGGAGGTGAACCACCGGCCCCGGTGCAGGACCACCTGGTGGAGCCAGGGACGCCCGGGCTCGCGGATCGTCGGACGCACCACACCGCCGGGGTCGACCAGGCACAGCACCTGCCACGGCCGGAAATCCTGGTGCCGGTTCTGGAACATCGGCTTGTTGCTGCTGAACTGCCCGAGCACCACGGTGCAGCCGGGCGCCCCGACGGAGGGCGCGGGCTCGGTGCCGCTGGGCGCCTCCTGGTCGAGCAGGCGGCGGAGCCGGTTGTCCTCGTTCAGGAACCACTGCGCCTGCGCGCCGAGCTCCCGGGGCTGGGGAGGCTGGAAGGCGAACCCCCCGGCCAGGTCGAGCTCGATCATCGCCAGCTGCCCGGTCTCTCCCCAGGGCAGGCCCACCGTGGGGTCGGTCGGAGTGGGCTGCCGCGACTGGAAGAAGACCCAGGCGGTGCGGCCGTGCGCGATCACGCCGGGGTTGCCCCACATCTGCATCGGATAGGTGCCGCGGATGGCCAGGTCGGGGGTGAGCGTGCGGACCAGCACCTGCGCCGGGCCGACCTGCTCCACCGTCACGATGCCCTCGCGCGACGCCTCCCACTCCACCAGCCGGCCGAAGCCGAGCTCGCGATCGTGACGGCCGTCGACGCCGTCGAGCCTGCGCAGGAAGTGCCCGTTCTCGAAGGCCTGGTGGACGAAGATCCGCCCCGCCTCCACGCGCGCCTCCAGCACGCCGTCCACGACCTTCTCGATCCCCTGGACGGTGGGCCCGCCGCCCGCCGGGCCGGCGGGGACCGCGGGGCCGACGGGGCTCTGGTGCCCGGCGGCCGGGCCGCCCGCCGGACCGGTGAGGATCTGGTGCCCGCCGGTGGCGCCGTCCGCCGGTCCGGGGGCGGCCCGGTGCCCCCCGGTCGGCGTCACGGCCGGGCCCGCCGCGGGCCCGCCCTGCGGCCCCGCGAAGGCGTGCGGTCCCGGGCCGGGTGCTCCCTGCGGGACCGCGGCGGGACCGCTCGGCGCGGGGAAGGCGTGCCTGCCCCGGGCCGGCTCGGCGGCCGGGGCGGCCGGGTGGCCGGAGCTGGCCGGAGCCGCCACGGAGCCGGAGGACTGGGCGGGGTCGCGGGACTCGACCTTGAGCTTCCAGGCCAGCTGGGCCGCGCCGTAGGCCACAACGATCTTCGGGTCGTCGTAGGTCCGCACCCGCTCGCCGAAGCGCTCGCGGACGACCTTCTGGACCAGCGGCATACGGCTGGGGCCGCCGGTCATGAACACCGCGGCCAGCTCCTCGGTCTGCACCCCCGCGCCGCGGATCGTCTCGTCCAGGATGTCGACCGTCCGGACGATGTCCTCACCGATGAGGTCTTCCAGGTCGGCCCTGGTGATGTGCACGTCCTCGTTGATGCCGACCACGTAGTGGGAGGAGGTGTCGAACTTCGACAGCGTCTCCTTGGCCTCCCTGGCCATCTTGAGCAGGTCGGCGGCGTAGCTGACGTAGCGCCGCTCGGGGTTGGTGGTCACCTGCTGCCACCACTCGGCGTCGTGGCGCTCGATCTGGGTGCCGAGGAAGGCGAACACCTGCTCGTCGAAACCCTCGCCGCCGATCTCGTCGCTGCCGCCGGGCTCGCCGACGACCGCGAAGTCGCTCCCGTCGACGGTGAGCACGGCGGCGTCGAACGTGCCGCCGCCGAGGTCGTAGACGGCCAGATGCGACCCGCCGCCGGCCGCCCGTCCGGCGGAGGCGAAATAGCGCGCCGACGCGACGGGCTCGTCGACCAGTACGATCCGTACGCCCCGGACGACCTTCCTGGCCGCCGCCAGCAGCACCGCCTTGCGGTCGTCGCCCCAGGCCACCGGGTGGGTCAGCGCGATGCAGTCGGGGTCGGCCCCGTCGAAGCGCCGCCGCCCCTCGCTCACGAACAGTTCGAGCAGTGCCGCCATGGCGTCGGCCACGTCCACCGGCACCCCGCCCAGCAGCATCCGGCCGCGGCCGACGTAGCGCTTGGGATTGCGCTCGACCCGCTCGGGGTTGATCCCGATCCCCCGCTGGGCGATCCGGCCGGCCACAAGCGTCCCCCGCTCGTCGAGCATCACAGCAGAAGGGACGCGCCGCTCCCCCTCGACCTCCAGCACGTCGAAACGTCCGTCGGCCGCTATCACCCCGGCGGAGAAACTCGTCCCCAGATCGACACCGAGGCACCACTGCGCCATGTCACACTCCTCGCAAATCCAGACCCCATCATCCCGCATCCGGCGACCACATCACGGGCGTGGGCGGACACGCCGGGAACGATCCGGTAGGCGGATCAAGGGCCGTCGGGGTGAACGCGGGGGCGGGGACCGGCCCGGGCACACCTGCGACGCACCGGGGCCACCCCCGCGGCCCACCGTACATCCGCCGGGCGACTGGGACGCCCGCCGCCCTCCGCGCGGGCGGCGCGCTCGCGGTCGGTGGTCAGTTCCCGCCGGTCCCGGGGTCGGGGCGGACGGCCAGGGCGGCGAGGACGCGGGCGAAATCGGGTGGAGGCGCGACGACCAGGCGGATCTGGCCGTCCTGGCTGACCAGATCGGCCCGGATCAGGGCAAGCCGGTCGTCGTGCCACCAGTACACCTGCGGGCTGAGCGCCTCGTCGCGCAGGTCGAACTCCCGCTGGGCGAACAGCCGCAGCCGCTCGATGGCGCGGACCACGCCGATGCCCTCGACCGGGTGGACGATCAGCGTCGCCGGGTCGGGCAGCGCGACGAGCACGCCGTCGGCGGGGACGGGCAGGTAGTCGTCGAGCCTCCGCAGGTGGGCGGCCGCGTCCGCGGTGGGACCCGTCAGCCTGTGGATCGCCACCCCGCCGAGGTCGCCCTCGGTCATCGACAGCCGCTCGTCCCGACGGGCGTTGTCGAGGGCCAGGTCGAGCGCCTGGGCCGCGGTGATCGGCCAGCAGCCGACCTCCTCCGGCCGGACCGGGCGCCCGGCGGCGCCGTACCCGATGGTGAGCACCTCGACCAGGTCGGCGGTGAGATGGCGGCCGACCACGCGGGCCGGCTCCAGGTCGTCGTCGAGGTGGATGCGGGTGCGCAGCAGCGGGCGGACCTGGTCGAGATCGCACGCGTCGAGCGGCTCGTCGGCGGTGGCCAGCGTGTGGGACAGGTGCTCGGAGACGAGCATCGGCCAGTCTTCACGCGAGCGCCGGCGGGCCTCCGCGCGCAGCCCGGTCAGCCGGACCACGACGTGCCGGGGGCCGGTGAGCGTGAGCGTCTCCCCGCCGGGGTCGAAGGAGCAGGCGTATCCGAGGGTGTCCGCGACCAGCGCGAGCAGGGAGTCGAGATCGACCTCCTCGATCGGACGCGACGGCGACTTGGCCCCTCGGTCGCGGCTCCGCCGGAACAACCTCACGCGCGCGCCCCCCTGCCGGTTTCCTCCTAGGTTTCCCCTTAGAGTGCCTTGCTGGCATCCCGCAGTGAGTAGGTCAGAGAGCACGATTTAGCATCAATAGCACCAAGTGCCCCCAGCAGTACAGAGAACTGCGGCGATCCGTGTCCTACCGGTAACCCTGCGAGAACGGGCACCCCGAGCGGGGCCAGCAACTCCTCCAGCACCGGGTGGGGATCGCCGCAGTCGACCCAGGAGCCCAGCGCGAACCCGGCGGCGCCCGCCAGCGAGCCCGACTGGAGCAACTGGGTGAGCATCCGGTCGATCCGGTACGGCGCCTCGCCGACGTCCTCCAGCAGGACGATCCTTCCCCGCGCCGACAGCGCGTACGGGGTGCCGCAGAGCGCGGCCAGCAGGCTGAGGTTGCCTCCGGTCACCGGGGCGACGACGTCGCCGGGAACGATCATCCGGTCACCCGCGACGGACCCGGGCTCGCCGGCGAGCGCGGTCGTGAGGTGCCCGAAGGTGCGCGGCTCGGGCCCCTCGGGGTCGCTGATCGTGGCGCAGGCGGGCATCGGGCCGAACCAGGAGGCCAGGCCCAGCTCCACGGCGAACGCGCTGTGCAGCGCGGTGACGTCGCTGGAGCCGACGAGCGCCTTGGGACCGGCGGCCCGCATGGCGTCCCAGTCGAGGTGGCCGAGGACGCGGGTCGCGCCGTAACCGCCCCGGGCGCAGAACACCGCGGACACCGCCGGGTCGCACCAGGCCTCCTGCAGGTCGGCGGCCCGCGCGGCGTCGGCCCCGGCCAGGTAGCGGTGCCGGTCGAGCACGTGGGCGCCGGTGACGACCTTCAGGCCGAGACCCTCCAGGACGCGGACGCCGCGTGCCAGCCGGACGGGATCGGGCGGGCCGCACGGGGTGACCACGGCCACCGTGTCACCGGGCCGGAGCGGGGGCGGCGCCACCGCGGGCGTAGCCGGTTCGTTCACCCCGCAAACGGTGCCACACTGGGCTGACATATGCGACCTCCGCCCCACATCCTGGTGGTCAACGGCATCAAGGTCCGTCAGCCGGTGTTCGTGCTCGCCGCCCCGCACTCCGGCGCGGTCCCGGTGGCCCGCGCCCTGAAACGCTCCCCCGGCTTCCACGTCACCATGGGGCGGGCGGCCGTCTCGCACGTCGTCCACGCGTTCGCCCGGCGGCCCTCGATCGCGGGCCGCGGCATGGGCGCCACCCGGGTGCTCCGCGACGCGATGGCCGAGTCGTGGCAGATCCTCCCGGACGCGTGCCAGGAGTGCCCGGCCCCGTGCCGGGAGGCCGGCGGTGTGACGGGGACGGGCCCCTGCGTGGCCTCGGGCTCGGTCGCCAGATTCGGCGACGCCACCCCGGACCTGCTCTACAGCGCCCCGGTGCTGCTGCAGGCGTTCCCCGACGCCCGGTTCGTCCAGCTCATCAGGGACGGGCGCGACGTGGCCGCCGACATGCTGGCCGACCCCGAGGCCCTGACGTGGTTCAGGCCGGCCATGCTCAGCGAGGAGACGGAGTTCCCCAACCCGTTCCTGGGGGTCAACTCCGGCGAGCACCGCGAGCGCTGGAAGGCGATGCCGACCGCGGGCAAGTGCGCGCTGCGCTGGCGCGGCGCCGTCCGGCTCGCGGCCTCGCTCCACCGCGAGCTGCCCCGCGACCAGCTGCTGACCCTCCGCTACGAGGACGTGGCCGCCTCCCCCGCCGACGCCGCCGAGCAGCTCACCCGCTTCCTCGGCACGCGCGTGTCCGGGTTCGCCCTGTACGGCGGGAACGTGCCCAAGGTCGGCGTCTGGCGCACCCGCCTGCGCGGCACGGACGCCGAACTGGTGGCGAAGGTCGCCCGCGAGGAGCTCACCCGCCTGGGCTACACCTGAGCCCCGGCCGGCCCGGGTTCACGAGGGGGACTCACCCGGGGCCTGGTCGGCCTGGCTGAACTGGGTCCGGTAGAGCTCGGCGTAACCGCCGCCGGCGGCGAGCAGCTCCTCGTGGCGGCCCCGCTCGACGATCCGGCCGTCCTGGACCACCAGGATCTGGTCGGCCTCGCGAATCGTGGACAGCCGGTGCGCGATGACCAGCGAGGTCCGCCCGGCCAGGGCCGCCTTCAGGGCCCGCTGGACGGCGGCCTCGGACTCGGAGTCGAGATGGGCGGTGGCCTCGTCGAGGACGACCACGCGGGGCGCCTTGAGCAGCAGCCTGGCCAGGGCCAGCCGCTGCTTCTCCCCGCCGGACAACCGGTGGCCCCGATCGCCCACGACGGTCTCCAGCCCCTCGGGGAGCTCCTTGACGAGATCGGCGATCTGGGCGGCGCGCAGGGCGTCCCAGATCTCCTCGTCGGTCGCCCCGGGCCTGGCGTAGCGGAGGTTGGCCCCGATGGTGTCGTGGAACAGGTGGGCGTCCTGCATGACGACGCCCACGGTGTCGCGCAGCGAGGCCAGCGTGGCGTCGCGCACGTCGAGGCCGTTGACGCGGACCGCGCCCTCGCCGACGTCGTAGAGGCGCGAGACGAGACCGGTGATGGTGGTCTTGCCCGCGCCGGAGTGGCCCACCAGGGCGACCATCTGCCCGGGACGGGCGGTGAAGGAGACACCGCGCAGCACCTCCTGGCCGGGCCTGGTGTCGGGGCGGGCCACCGCCTCCAGCGAGGCCAGCGAGACCTCGGCGGCCGCCGGGTACCTGAACCGGACGTCGTCGAACTCCACGGAGACCGGCCCGTCGGGGATCGGCCGCGCGCCGGGCCGCTCGGCGACCATGGGCTTCAGGTCGAGGACCTCGAAGACCCGGTCGAAGCTCACCAGGGCCGTCATCACGTCGACGTGCACGTTCGACAGGCTCGTCAGCGGGCCGTACAGGCGCATCAGCAGGGCCGCGAGCGCGACCAGGGTGCCGAGCTCGAAGACGTCCGAGACGGCCAGCAGGCCGCCCACGCCGTACACCAGGGCGGTGGCCAGCGCGGCGACCAGACCGAGCGCGACCCGGAAGACGGTCCCGTACATGGCGACGGTGACGCCGACGTCGCGCACCCGGCCCGCCCGGCCGCCGAAGGCGGCGGCCTCGTCGTCGGGCCGCCCGTACAGCTTGGCGACCATCGCGCCCGCGACGTTGAACCGCTCGGTCATCATGGAGCTCATCTCGGCGTCGAGCTCCATCTGCTCGCGGGTGAGCCCGGACATCTTCCGGCCGACCCACTTGGCGGGAAAGACGAAGATCGGCAGGAGCACGAGCGCGATGAGCGTGATCTGCCACGACAGTGCCAGCATGGCGCCGAGCACCAGCACCAGCATGACCACGTTGGAGACGACCGACGACAGGGTGCTGGTCAGCGCCCGCTGAGCGCCGATGACGTCGGTGTTCAGCCGGGAGACCAGGGCGCCGGTCTGGGTGCGCGTGAAGAAGGCCACGGGCATGCGCTGGACGTGGTCGAAGACCTCGGTGCGCAGGTTGTAGATCAGGCCCTCGCCGATCCGCGCGGAGAACCAGCGCTGGACGAGGGTGAGCGCCGCGTCGGCGAGCGCCAGGCCGGCGATGGCGAGCGCGAGGCCGACCACGACCCCCGGCCGCTTCGGGATGATCCCGTCGTCGATGATCGCCTTCATCAGGAGCGGATTGGCGATCACGATGACCGAGCCGGCCACGACCAGCGCCAGGAAGGCGGCCATGTGCCGCGCGAAGGGCCGGGCGTAGCGGGTGATGCGCCGGACGGTGCCGGGGGTCAGGCGCGTCTTGGTCACCGAGCTGTCGCGCCGCATCGAACGCATCACCTGGGGCCCGAAGCCCCCGCCCATCATCGCCATACACTCTCCTCCCCCGGTGCGAGCGCCGGGGGAGGCATCCCCATTCCCCCATCAGCTTGAGGCGAACAACCACCGGCCCGCCGGGCCGGGCCGCGGCGAGCCCGGACCGCCGGCGGCCGGTGGCCGACGCGGGCTACGAGAAGCGCGCTTTGACACGCGCGGCCTGTTCGCGGGCCTCGGCCGCGCATTGCTCCTCCAGGGAGCGCCCCGAAGCGCCCTGGAGCAGCCTCTTGGTCGCCGTCGCGGCGTCGCGATCGGTCGCCAGCAGCGCGGCGGTCAGGTCGCGTACGGCGCCGTCGAGCTCGTCGCGGGTCACGACCAGCTCGGCCAGTCCGATCCTGGCCGCCTCCTCGGCCCCCACAGTGCGGGCCGTGAGGCAGATCTCGACGGCCCTGGACAGGCCCACCAGGTCGACCAGCGGCTTGGTGCCGGTCAGGTCGGGGACCAGCCCGAGAGCCGGCTCCTTCATGCACAGTCTGGCGTCGTCGGCCAGGATCCTCAGGTCACAGGCGAGCGCGAGCTGGAAGCCGGCGCCGATCGCGTGCCCCTGGACCGCGGCCACGGAGACGATGTCGGGACGGCGCAGCCAGAGGAAACCCCGCTGCGCCTGCGCCACCCGCTGCTCGAACGTCGAGCTGTCGAGTGTCGCGGAGGACGCGAACGATCCCTGCCCGGGAACCCCCTCGGGCGTGAACATCCGCAGGTCGATCCCTGCCGAGAAGGACGGCCCCTCACCTCTGACCACGACGATCCTCACCTGCTGCGGCAGGTGGTCACCGATGTCAGCCAGAGCCGCCCAGGTGGCGAACGTCTGTGCGTTCCGCTTCTCCGGACGGTCCAGCGTGATCGTCGCGATCTCGCCGTCCACCTCGTAGCGCAGACCGACCTCCTCCGGGGAGATCTTCTCCGCACTCCCCCCGAACGCTGCTTCCGTCATGACTCGCTCTCCCGCCTCTCCGTTGCACCTCGCCCGAGCCTATCGAGTCTCCAGAATGAGGTTCTACAGGTCCGGGCGGGACGATGCCGGCGTGGAGGACGAGCTGCTGCGGTCGCGCGTTCCGAGGCGGGGTCAGCGCTTGGACTTGCCTCGGGTGGCGCCGCCGCGCCCGCGCAGAGTCACTCCGGACTCGCTCAGGATGCGGTGGATGAACCCGTACGAGCGGCCGGTCGAAGCGGCCAGCGCGCGGATGCTCTCACCCGCGCTGTAGCGCTTCTTGAGATCGGCGGCCAGCTTTTCGCGGTCGGCCCCGGTCACCCGGGTGCCCTTCTTCAGAGTCTCGGCCACGAGTACCTCCTGTAGTGCCAGACTTCCGCAGCGTTACACACGCCATGATCAGTCATTTCAGCGAGATCGGCTACCTACTCCATGGGAAAAGATCCGTACCCGCTCAAATTAAGATCAGGCAAGTGCCACAAGATCGGAAAATTCGTCGCTCCACGCGTCTTCAACTCCGTCAGGTAGCAAGATCACCCTATCGGGTTGTAGTGCCTCCACAGCACCCTCATCGTGCGTGACAAGCACAATCGCCCCAGAATAGGACCTTAGCGCCGAAAGCACCTGCTCGCGGCTGGCCGGATCGAGGTTGTTCGTGGGCTCGTCCAGGAGCAGGACGTTGGCCGCGGAGAGCACGAGGGTGGCCAGGGCCAGCCGTGTCTTCTCCCCGCCGGAGAGCACCCCGGCGGGCTTGTCGACGTCGTCGCCGGTGAACAGGAACGAGCCGAGGACCTTGCGCAGCTCCACGTCGGGCAGCTCTCCCCCGGCCGAACGCATGTTCTCCAGCACGGTGCGGCCGGGGTCGATCGTCTCGTGCTCCTGGGCGTAGTAGCCCAGCTTGAGGCCGTGGCCGGGCCTGACCTCTCCGGTGTCGGGCTCCTCCAGACCCCCCAGGATGCGCAGCAGGGTGGTCTTCCCCGCACCGTTCAGGCCCAGGATGACGACCCTGCTCCCCCGGTCGACGGCGGCGTCGACGCCGGTGAAGACCTCCAGCGAGCCGTAGGACTTCGACAGCCCCTCCCCGGCGATGGGGGTGCGCCCGCACGGGGCGGGCTGGGGGAAGCGCAGCTTGGCGACCTTGTCGCTGCGCCGCTCCACCTCCAGGCCGGCGAGCAGGCGCTCGGCACGGCGCTGCATGTCCTGGGCGGCCTTGGCCTTGGTCGCCTTGGCGCGCATCTTGTCGGCCTGCGACATCAGCGCCGCGGCCTGCTTCTCGGCGTTGGCACGCTCGCGCCGCCTGCGCTTCTCGTCGGTCTCGCGCTGGGCCAGGTAGGCCTTCCAGCCGACGTTGTAGGTGTCGATGGTGGCGCGGTTGGCGTCGAGGTGCAGGACGCGGTTTACCGTCGCTTCAAGGAGCCCCACGTCGTGGCTAATAATGATCAAGCCGCCCTGGTGGGATCGCAAAAAATCACGAAGCCACCCGATTGAGTCGGCATCAAGGTGGTTTGTCGGCTCGTCAAGCAGGAGAGTCTCCGCCCCGCTGAAGAGGATGCGGGCCAGTTCCACCCGCCTGCGCTGGCCTCCGGAGAGCGTCTCCAGCGGCTGGCCGAGCACCCGGTCGGGCAGCCCCAGGCTGGAGGCGATGGAGGCGGCCTCCGACTCCGCGGCGTACCCGCCCAGCACGTGCAGGCGGTCCTCCAGGCGGCCGTAGGCGCGCACCGCGCGGTCCCTGGTGCGCTCGTCGGCCGACGACATGCCGAGTTCGGCCTGGCGCAGCTCGCGCAGGACCTGGTCGAGCCCGCGGGCCGACAGGATGCGGTCGCGGGCGATCACCTGCAGGTCCCCGTTGCGGGGGTCCTGCGGCAGGTAGCCCACCTCGCCCGTGATGGAGACGGTGCCCGCCGCGGGCAGGCCCTCGCCCGCGAGCACCCGGGTGAGGGTGGTCTTGCCCGCGCCGTTGCGGCCGACGAGCCCGATCTTGTCACCGGGGTTCACCCGGAACGACGCACCCTCGACGAGCAGCCGGGCACCGGCTCGCAGTTCGATGTCAGAAGCTACGATCATGATTGGAGAAGACTCCCAGGGGAGGAAACACACAGGCTCACATCACTGTGACCGAACCCGCCGCGCGCCTGTGTCTCCCGGCTCTCGGCTCGGCCGTCTCGTCTGCGTCGGGACGCCGGTCAATCGGGAGTGCGCATACCGATCAGTGTACGGGGCGCAACCGACCCGTCTCTCCTCGATTCCCGCCGATCAGGCGGGATCGCTGACCTTGATGCGGACCGCGCGGAACTGGCCGGGCGTGTCCTTGAGCACCACCAGCCGGGGGTCGGGGACCGTCAGGAAGGGCCCGGTCTCCAACGCGAAGATCGGAGCGAGCCTGCGGTCCGACCGCAGCGCGTCGACCGCCCGCCGGTCGCCGCCCAGCACGACCGCCTCCAGCTCCCCCACGTACGGGCCGAGCACCCGCAGCGCCACCTCGGCCGCCGCCTCGTGCGCCTGCCCCACCTGTTTCTCCCTGCGCCGGGCGAAACGCTGCTGGGACCAGCCGCCCGCCGCGCTGCGTCCGTGGACCGGACGTGAGCCGACCTTGGAGGAGAGCAGCTCGTCACCGTGGAAGATCCCGGCCGCGTGACCGCCCAGCCGCACCAGGAGCACACCGACCCGGCGCGCGGTCCGCGCATGGGTGATCAGGCGCCCCAGCGGTCCGCCCCCGGAGGCGGTCAGCGGCGGGAAGGGCACCTGGCACTCGGCCACCGCGCCGTCCGCGCCCACCAGGCGCACCACGTCGGCACCGGGGGAGACCGTGACCTCCGGCGGGCCGTGCCGGTCGACGAACCCGTCGATCCAGCGCCCCAGACGCTCGTGCCCCACCAAGACCCAGCGGCCTCCGCCCCTGGCCGGTCGCGATGTCGTGACTCCTCCACTCCATGAGAGGGGGTGGTCTCTCGCCCCCTCGGCCGAGGCGGGCGACGGACGGGCCCTGACCGCTCCGAACAGGAGAACCATAGCGGAGAGGCGATTCCCCGTCCCCTTCCGGGTGAACCCGGCGCTCCCCGCCGGGCGGGGCGGAACCTGGCACCCCGTGGCCTCCCCGGGCCCCGGCCCCGGCCCACCGACTTCAACGAATGGCGAAATATCGGTGAACATCACCGCACGCGTCTTATGCGGAGGCGAAGGCCTGGTTCATCCTCTGAACGTGTCGAGTAGAGCGCACGTCCTCACGCAGGCCTCCGCAGCGGCCACCGCGGGCACCACGCCGATCGTCGACCTCGACACCGGGGGCGTCATCGCGCTCCAGGGGAACGTCGAAGGCCACGGCAACATCTCCTCCACCGTCGAGACCCTCCGCCAGGCCGCCAGGAGCGAGGCGCTGCTCCCCCTGGTGCTCACCCTGCCCACGACGGCGGTGATCGGCGGCTCGGCCGCGATGGCGCCGCTCCACGAGGCGCTGCGCGCGTCCGGGCGCCGACCGCGGGAGGTGATCCTCATGGTCCGGGGCGACTTCGCCCAGATCGAGCGCCGCTCGCTGCTCACCGGGCTGGACGGCCTGCGCGCCATCGGCTACCTGATCGCGGTGGGCGACCTGGGCACCGGGCACGTCCCGCTGGACCTGCTGGCCGACGCGGCGCCGTACCTGGCGGTGCTCTCTCCGGACCTCGTCGCCCGGGTGCACCGCGACGCGCGCCGCGCCGCGCTCGGCGAGGGCCTGGCACGCCTGGCCCGGAACGCCGGCTCGCACGTGCTGGCCCCGGGGGTGACCGACGAGGGGCAGCTGGCCATGATCCGCGGCTGGGGAGTGCGGCTGGCCCAGGGACCACTGCTGGTCCCCGGGCCCACCGGCCGGGTCCACGTGCCGCTCCCGGTCGTCGCGCCGGAACCGGCCCAGGCCACGCTCGGCCCCCGCGTCCAGGAGTTCCTGCTGCCCGCGGTGACCCTGCCCTACGAGGCGACGGCAGAGGACGCGATCGACGCCTTCGGCAGCGAACCGTCGATCACCAGCGTGATCCTGGTCGACGAGTACCAGCGCCCGCTGGCCAGCCTCGACCGCAGCCGCTTCCTGCTCACGATCGCCAGCCGCTTCGGCCACGCGCTGCACAGCAAGAAGCCGGCGGCGCGTCTGGCCGACCCCGCCCGCACGGTCCCCAAGACCACCCCGGCCATCGCCGCCATGCAGGTCGCCGGCCGCGACGGCGAGCGCATCTACGACGACCTGGTGGTCACCGACGAGGTGGGACGCTGCATGGGCATCGTCCGCGTCGCCGATCTGATCCGCCAGGTCGCGGCCATGCAGCGCTGACCCCCCGGAAACAGCCCGGACCCCGGAGACGGGGCCACCCGCATGTCGTCCTTTACGTTGTAGATTTCTACCGCCTTTCCGGAGGGCGGGATCGGGGGAAGAGGTGGCGAAGGCCTTCGTCGCATTCGCGTGGCGTATGGTACGAGTTAGGGTTACCTAATTTGCACCTCTGGGAGTGTGGCATATGGCAGACGAGAAGCCCGCGCGCCGCGCGCGCACGGTGACACGCGGCCGGGTCGAGCGGGTCGAGCGGCTCAGCCCGCACATGATCCGGGTGGTGCTCGGCGGTGAGGGTCTCGCGGACTTCCACGCGGGCGAGTACACCGACCACTACGTCAAACTGCTGTTCGCCCCGCCCGGGGTGAGCTACCCGCAGCCGTTCGACCTGGAGGCGATCCAGCGCGACCTGCCCCGGGAGCAGTGGCCCACCACTCGCACCTACACCGTCCGCCGCTGGGACGCCGAGGCGCGCGAGCTGACGCTCGACTTCGTCCACCACGGCGACAGCGGCCTGGCCGGTCCGTGGGCCGACCGGGTCCGTCCCGGTGAGGAGATCTCCTTCTTCGGCCCCGGAGGCGCCTACGCGCCCGACCCGGCGGCCGGCTGGCACCTCCTGGTGGGCGACGAGAGCGCGCTGCCGGCGATCGCCGCCTCCCTGGAGCGCCTGCCCGCGGGCGCGCAGGCCTGGGCGTTCATCGAGGTCGCGGGGCCCGAGGAGGAGCAGCCGCTCGACTCCCCCGGCGACGTGAAGATCGTGTGGCTGCACCGCGGGACCGCGCCGGTCGGCGAGCGGCTGGTCAGAGCGGTCCGCGAGCTCGACTTCCCCTCCGGCGCCGTGCACGCCTTCGTCCACGGTGAGGCCGGATTCGTCCGCGACCTGCGCCGCTACCTGCGCACCGAGCTGGGCATCCCGCTGTCGCAGCTGTCCATCTCGGGCTACTGGCGCCTGGGCCGCGACGACGAGTCCTGGCGGTCCACCAAGCAGGAGTGGAACCGGCAGATCGAGGAAGAGGAGGCCGCGCCCCTGGCCGGCCGCGCCTCCTGAAGGCGCCGGGATCACCCCGGACCGC